>NZ_JBHXNP010000169.1:0-11174 GCF_042719495.1 Streptomyces sp. NPDC058525 | reverse complement strand
GAGACAGGTCCCTTATATACAGTCCCTCCTCCGGTACCGCCGACCCCCCACCCACCCCTCGCCCCTTCACGACACCCTCCCGACCCCGACCCCGACCCCGCCCGCGCCCGTGCCTGCACCGGCACGGGCACCCGCCCCGCCGGCTCCGGCTCCGGCTCCGGCACCCGCCCCGCCCGCGCCAGCACCCGCCCCGCTGGCTCCGGCACCCGCCCCGCCGGCACCGGCCTCGGCACCCGCCCCGCCGGCTCCGGCTCCCGCCCCGCTGGCTCCGGCTCCGACGCCAGTCCCGCCGGCACCGGCATCCGCCCCGCCGGCCCCGGCACCGACCCCGCCGGCTCCGGCACCCGCCCCGTCGGCACCGGCTCCGGCACTGGCTCCGCCACCCGCACCGCCCGCGCCAGCACCGGCACCCGCCCCGCCGGCCCCGGCACCCGCACCCGCACCGGCCCGCTCCTCGCCCGCCAGGCCCGCCGCGAGGCGACCGGCCGCGAGGCGACCGGCCGTGTACCGGCCGCTCGGCAGCCGCTCCGCCACCAGCCGCAGCAGCGCCGGAGCCACCTCCTCCGGCGTGGGCAGCCCCGCCAGGTCCTCCTCGGGCTCGGCGGCCGCCATCATCCGCGTCCGCATCGAACCCGGGTCCGCCCACCACACCCGCAGCCCCGGCTCCTCCACCGCCAGCACCCCCGACATCAGGTCCCCCGCCGCCTTGGTCGCCCCGTACGCCCCCCACGTCGCGTACGCCACCACCGCCGCGTCCGAGCTGATGTTCAGCACCGCCCCGGCCCCCGAGGCCCGCAGCAGCGGCAGCCCCTCCTGGACCAGCCCCAGCGGCCCCACCACATTGACCTCGAAGGCCTCGCGCAGCCCGTCCAGCGGGTGGACCGCCAGCGGCACCAGCGGCTCCGCCCCCAGCACCCCCGCGTTGTTCACCAGCAGGTCCAGCCCGCCCAGCTCCCGCGCGGCCGCCACCAGCGCCGCCCGGTGCTCCCCCGAGGACACGTCCCCCGCCACCACCGCCACGCGCACCCCGGCGTCCTGCGCCAGCTCGGCCGCGGCCTCCTCCAGCGCCCCCGCGCCCCGCGCACTCAGCACCAGGTCCCAGCCGCGCGCCGCCAGCTCCCGCGCCAGCGCCCGCCCCAGTCCCCTCGAAGCCCCCGTCACCATCGCCACCGACATGACCGCATCCCTCGTCCCGTTCCCGACCGGCAGATGCCCCCAACCTAGGAACCCGGCCCCCGCCGCCGCGTCGGCCGCGAGCCCCACCCGTACCGGTCCGTTGGACCTACGTCCACAGCCCGATCCCGCAGGTCACACCCCCCGAGTACGGTGAGCGCATGCAGACCGGACCCCGCAGCGGCCTGGCAGCCGTCAGCACGGCGCTGCTCGCCATGAGCCGCCGCCTCGAGGTCCGCGACGTCCTGCGCACGATCGTCGTCTCGGCCCGCGAGCTCCTGGACGCCGAATACGCGGCCCTGGGCGTCCCGGACGACCACGGCGGCTTCGCCCAGTTCGTCGTGGACGGCATCAGCGCCGAACAGTGGCGCAGCATCGGCCCGCTGCCCCGCCAGCACGGCATCCTCGCCGCGATGCTCCACCAGGACGGCCCCGAGCGGCTGGCCGACGTACGCGAGGACCCGCGCTTCGAGGGCTGGCCGGCCGCCCACCCCGAGATGTCCGACTTCCTCGGCCTGCCCGTCCGGGACGGCGAGGAGACCCTCGGCTGCCTCTTCCTCGCCAACAAGCGCGGCGCCCCGGGCAAGGGGCACGGCTTCACCGACGAGGACGAGGAACTCCTCTCCCTCCTCGCCCAGCACGCGGCGATCGCGCTCACCAACGCCCGGCTGTACGAGCGCAGCCGCGAGCTCACCATCGCCGAGGAGCGCTCCCGGCTCGCCCACGAGCTGCACGACGCCGTCAGCCAGAAGCTCTTCTCGCTCCGCCTCACCGCCCAGGCCGCCGCCGCCCTCGTCGACCGCGACCCGGCCCGCGCCAAGGACGAGCTCCAGCAGGTCGCCGCCCTGGCCGCCGAGGCGGCCGACGAACTGCGCGCCGCCGTCACCGAGCTGCGCCCGGCCGCACTGGACGAGGACGGCCTGATCGCCACCCTGCGCACACAGGTCCAGGTGCTCGACCGCGCCCACACCGCGCACGTCACCTTCACCTGCGACGGAGTACGGGCACTGCCCGCGACCCAGGAGGAAGCGCTCCTGCGGGTGGCCCAGGAGGCCCTCCACAACGCCCTGCGCCACTCGGGCGCCGACCGCGTCGAGGTGACCCTGGCCCGCACCCGCGCCGGGGGAGCGGTCCTGAAGGTCGCCGACTCCGGCAAGGGATTCGACCCCGGTACCGTCCGCCGCGCGGGCCGCCACCTGGGCCTGGTCTCCATGCGGGACCGGGCGAGCGGCGTCGGAGGCCGGCTCGCCGTGCACTCGGAGCCCGGCAAGGGCACCACGATCGAGATGGAGGTCCCCGGTGGCTGACAGCACCGGCCGGAGCGGCAGCGGCATCCGGGTCCTGCTGGTGGACGACCACCAGGTCGTCAGGCGGGGCCTGCGGACCTTCCTGGAGGTCCAGGAGGACATCGAGGTGGTCGGCGAGGCCTCCGACGGCGAGGAGGGCATCGCCCGCGCCGAGGAGCTGCGGCCCGACGTGATCCTCATGGACATCAAGATGCCGGGCACCGACGGCATCGAGGCGCTGCGCAGGCTGCGCGGGCTGGCGAACCCGGCACGGGTGCTGATCGTCACCAGCTTCACCGAGCAGCGCACGGTGGTCCCCGCCCTGCGCGCGGGCGCCGCCGGATACGTCTACAAGGACATCGACCCCGACGCGCTGGCCGGAGCCATCCGCTCGGTCCACGCCGGACACGTCCTCCTCCAGCCGGAGGTGGCGGAGGCGCTGCTCGCGCAGGAGGACCAGACCGCCTCCGCGGGCCGGCCGGGCTCGCTGACCGACCGCGAGCGCGAGGTCCTCGGCCTGGTCGCGGACGGCCGGTCGAACCGGGAGATCGCCCGCGCGCTCGTCCTGTCCGAGAAGACGGTCAAGACACACGTCTCGAACATCCTGATGAAGCTGGACCTCTCGGACCGGACGCAGGCCGCGTTGTGGGCGGTCAGGCACGGAATCGCCGAATGACCGGGTAAATCGGATCGTCTCGTTCCGGAATGAGATTCATACGGTCGGGTGTAAGTAGCCCACATGGCGCATCCCGACCGCCGGGTGACCGTTCTCCATGGCGTGCCGCGACGGCTGGTCGCGGTCGACGTACTGGAGGACGAGAACGTGAAGAACATCAAGAAGGCCGCAGCCGTCACCATGATCGCGGGCGGCCTCGTCGCCGCCGGCGCGGGTGTCTCCTCGGCGCACGGCGGTGCGTCGGCGGAGGGCGAGGCCCTGAACTCGCCCGGCGTGGCCTCCGGGAACCTGCTCCAGGTCCCGGTCCACGTCCCCGTGAACGTGGTCGGCAACACCGCCACCGTGATCGGCCTGCTGAACGGCGCCTGGGGCAACACGGGCGTCAACGCCTGACCCCGCCCGTCCCGGCCCGCCGGCCCCGCTTCCCCCCTCTCCCCGGGAAGCGGGGCCGCGCTGCACCCAGGGCCGAATCCAGCCCCGCCGGCGTTTGAGGCGCGGGGTCTGGGGCGGAGCCCCAGAAGCCCAGGCACAGCCCGACCCCCGCGCCCCACTCGGCCCGGACGCAGCCCGACCCGCGCATGCCGCCGAGCCCGTGCGCAGCCCGACCGGCCCGCCCGCGCCGCCGGCCTAGGCGCCCCGCTCGCGGTCCTCCACCGCCGCGTTGTACGCGGCGACCAGCGCCCGCCGGGCCACCCGCTCCACCGGCCGCAAGGCCTCGGCCCGCGCCGCCATCTCCGAGGCCGCCACCGCGCCCCCGTGCCCCTTCTCGTACGCCAGGGACACCAGCAGGTCCACCCGCTGCGCCAGCGCCAGCACCCGTACCGCCCGCGGCGGATACCCCGGCGCCAGCATCTCCTGCCCGGACCCCTCCGCCCGCGCCCGGTACGCCGACACCGCGGCCTCCGCCACCGGCCCCGACCCCGCCACGTCCAGCCGGGTCAGCACCACGGTCGCCTCGCGCAGCGCCTCCGCCAGCTCCCGCTCGGCCTCGCCGAGGGAAGGCACGTCCGCCGGCGGCGCCTCCCGCACCGGCAGGCAGTGCCAGGTCACCGACACGTGCACGTCACCGGCGGGCCCGGCCTCGGCCACCTCCGGCACCAGGCCCAGCGCGGCGCCCACGCACACCACCGCCTCCTCCGCGTCCAGCGCCCGCGCGTTGAACTCGGCCGGGCCGCTCAGCCCCAGCGGATGCCCCGGCGCCGGCAGCGCCACCCGCAGCCCGGTCACCCCCAGCGCCCGCAGCCGTCCCAGCGCCAGCGTCAGCCCGACCGGGCCCGATTCCCCCGGCAGCCCCGCCACCCGGTGCACGGCGTCCTCGGCCACGATCGACAACACGGCCTCATCAGGCGAAACCAGACCGGCCAGCAGAGCGTTCCCCCAGGCGGCCAGCCGCCCTGAACGTGGTTCGAAAAGCATCCCCCAACTCTACGGACCCGCCCCCAGCCCCGGCCCCGGCCCCGCACTCCTTCCCGAGTGGCGTAGGTTTTCCCCTGGGGCTGCGCCTACAGGCGCACAGACGAACCGACACTGCAAGGGGAGACAACGCGCTCATGAGCGATGTTCTGGAACTGGTGGACGTATCCGTGGTCCGCGAGGGCCGGGCTCTGGTGGACCAGGTCTCCTGGTCGGTGAAGGAGGGGGAGCGCTGGGTGATCCTCGGCCCCAACGGCGCCGGCAAGACCACGCTGCTGAACCTCGCCTCCAGCTACCTCTTCCCCACCAAGGGCGCCGCCTCCATCCTCGGCAGCACCCTCGGCAAGGTGGACGTCTTCGAGCTGCGCCCCCGCATCGGCATCGCCGGCATCGCCATGGCCGACAAGCTGCCCAAGCGCCAGACCGTCCTGCAGACCGTCCTCACCGCCGCGTACGGCATGACGGCGACCTGGCAGGAGGAGTACGAGGACGTCGACGAGCAGCGCGCCCGCGCCTTCCTCGACCGTCTCGGCATGACGGACTACCTCGACCGGAAGTTCGGCACCCTCTCCGAGGGCGAGCGCAAGCGCACGCTGATCGCCCGCGCCCTGATGACCGACCCCGAGCTGCTGCTCCTCGACGAGCCCGCCGCCGGCCTGGACCTCGGCGGCCGCGAGGACCTCGTACGCCGCCTCGGCCGGCTCGCCCGCGACCCGCTCGCCCCCTCCATGGTCATGGTCACGCACCACGTCGAGGAGATCGCCCCCGGCTTCACCCACGTCCTGATGATCCGCCAGGGCAAGGTCGTCACCGCGGGCCCGATCGACCTCGAACTCACCTCGCGCAACCTCTCGCTCTGCTTCGGCCTGCCGCTGGTCGTCGAGCGCAACGGGAACGACCGCTGGACCGCCCAGGGCCTCCCGCTCGGCTAGGGCCGCCCACGCACCCTGTCCCGACCGCGCCCACCCGACCTACCATGACCATGTGGACATCGACGCATGGGTGTGGTGGCTCATCGGCGCGGTCGGACTGGGCATCCCCCTCGTCCTGACCGCCATGCCGGAGTTCGGCATGTTCGCCGCCGGGGCGGTGGCGGCAGCCGTCACGGCGGCCCTCGGCGGGGGAGTGGTGGCCCAAGTCCTCGTCTTCGTGGTCGTGTCGGTCGCGCTTATCGCCGTCGTACGGCCGATCGCCAACCGGCACCGCGACCAGCGGCCCCAACACCGCAGCGGCATCGACGCGTTGAAGGGCCGCAGCGCCGTCGTCCTCGAACGCGTCGACGGCAGCGGCGGCCGCATCAAGCTCGCCGGCGAGATCTGGTCCGCGCGCGCCCTCGACGCGGACACCAGCTTCGAACCGGGCCAGTCCGTGGACGTCGTGGAGATCGACGGGGCGACCGCCGTCGTCATGTGACAAGCAGCCTGCTCGCGGGCCCCGGGTCTGCGAGACTCCGTTCAACGGGGCAGCACAGACAGCCGGAAGGGCACGGGGAACCGCATGCAACCGATCATCATCGTCCTGATCATTCTGGTGGTTCTGGTCTTCATCGCACTGGTCAAGACGATCCAGGTGATCCCGCAGGCCAGCGCCGCCATCGTCGAGCGGTTCGGCCGCTACACCCGCACCCTCAACGCGGGCCTCAACATCGTCGTCCCGTTCATCGACTCGATCCGCAACCGGATCGACCTCCGCGAGCAGGTCGTCCCCTTCCCGCCGCAGCCGGTGATCACCCAGGACAACCTGGTCGTCAACATCGACACCGTCATCTACTACCAGGTGACCGACGCCCGCGCCGCGACGTACGAAGTGGCCAGCTACATCCAGGCCATCGAGCAGCTCACCGTCACCACCCTGCGCAACATCATCGGCGGCATGGACCTGGAGCGGACCCTCACCTCCCGCGAGGAGATCAACGCCGCCCTGCGCGGGGTCCTCGACGAGGCCACCGGCAAGTGGGGCATCCGCGTCAACCGCGTCGAGCTCAAGGCCATCGAGCCGCCGACCTCCATCCAGGACTCGATGGAGAAGCAGATGCGCGCCGACCGCGACAAGCGCGCCGCCATCCTCCAGGCCGAGGGCGTCCGGCAGTCCGAGATCCTGCGCGCCGAAGGCGAGAAGCAGTCCTCCATCCTCCGCGCCGAGGGCGAGGCCAAGGCCGCCGCCCTGCGCGCCGAGGGCGAGGCCCAGGCCATCCGCACGGTCTTCGAGTCCATCCACGCCGGCGACGCCGACCAGAAGCTCCTCGCCTACCAGTACCTCCAGATGCTCCCGAAGATCGCCGAAGGCGACGCCAACAAGCTCTGGATCGTGCCCAGCGAGATCGGAGACGCCCTCAAGGGCCTCTCGGGAGCCATGGGCAACTTCGGCCCGATGGGCGGCGGTTCCGGCTTCAACCCGCAGAACTCCGGCAAGGGCGGCCCCGGTACGGCCGACCAGGGCAGCACCGACCGCCGCGAACAGCCCCCCATCGACTAGGACCCGCCCGGGGGCAGGGCCCGGCCGGCCCCGCCCCCCGCCACCCCGGACCGCCTCGTGCTGCATGATCGGTGAGGCCCCTCGACCTTCATGGCGGGGAGGCGACCACCTCATGCAAAGGGAATGGCCCCGTCCATGTCCATGTTCTCGATGTCCGTCTGGGAATCACTCGCGGTCTTCGCCGCCGGCATCGGCGCCGGCACCATCAACACCATCGTCGGCTCCGGCACCCTGATCACCTTCCCGGTGCTGCTCGCCACCGGCCTTCCGCCGGTCACCGCCAACGTGTCCAACACCCTCGGCCTGGTGCCCGGTTCCATCAGCGGAGCCATCGGCTACCGCAAGGAGCTCCGAGGCCAGCGCGCCCGCATCATCCGGCTCGGCGCCGTGTCCCTCGTCGGCGGACTCGCGGGAGCCGTCCTGCTCCTCGTCCTGCCGTCCGACTCCTTCGACACGATCGTGCCCGCCCTCATCGGCGTGGCCCTCCTGCTCGTCGTCCTCCAGCCCCGGCTCGCCGCGGCCCTGCGCCGCCGCCAGGAGGCCGCCGGAGCCGACCCCGGCCACCCCGACGGCGGCCCCGTACTGCTCTCCGGCATGCTGCTCTCCAGCGCCTACGGAGGCTACTTCGGGGCCGCCCAGGGCGTGCTCTACGTCGGCCTGATGGGCCTGCTGCTCCGCGAGGACCTGCAACGGATCAACGCCGTGAAGAACGTCATCGCGGCCATGGTGAACGGCATCGCCGCCGTCGTCTTCCTCTTCGTCGCGACCTTCGACTGGACGGCCGTGCTCCTCATCGCCGTCGGCTCCACCATCGGCGGCCAGATCGGCGCCAAGGTCGGCCGCCGCCTCTCGCCCACCGTGCTGCGCGGAGTCATCGTCGCGGTCGGCGTCCTCGCCATCGTCCAGCTGCTGCTCCGCTGAGCGACGTAGCAGAGTTACGTCGCCCAGCGGGCCCGCCTACGCGGCGGACGGGGCATACGAGGAACCGGAACGCTCCAGCCACTCCGGCAGGGCCTCCCGCCCCGTCACCCCCAGAGCCAGCAGCATCGCGTCCGCCGGAGACGGCACGAACGGCTTCCGCAGCAGCGGCATCCCCGCCTCCTCCGGAGTCCGCGCCGCTTTCCGGTGGTTGTCCTCGGCGCACGAGGCCACCGTGTTCAGCCACGTGTCCCCGCCCCCCTGCGCCCTGGGCAGCACGTGGTCCACGGTCGTCGCGCGCTTCCCGCAGTACGCGCACCGGTGTTGGTCCCGGACCAACACCCCCCTCCGTGACCAGGGAGCATGTCTTCGGAACGGCACCCGGACGTACCGGCAGAGTCTGATCACACGGGGCATCGGAAGATCCATGGTGGCGGCGCGCACGCGCAGCTCGGGATGCGACTGTTCGACCACGGCCTTGTCCTGGAGCACCAGAACCACGGCCCGGTTCAAGGTCACCGTCGACAGCGGCTCGAAGCTCGCATTCAGCACCAGCGTGTCCCGCATCTCGCCCACCTCCCGTGTGCAGGCCCGCGACCACCTGTGTGGCAGGGCCCGCAACCACTCTGGCCGCGGGCGCCACGCGGGACAACGCAATAAAAATGCCCGGTCCTGGTCGCCTTTAGACCAGGACCGGGCAAACGCTCGGGGAACTGTCAGCCGACAGGTGCCTCGTACTCACCGATCAGCTGGGCGCGCCCGAGCGCGTGGAAACGCAGATTGAAGCCGACCACGGCCGCAGACACGTCCTCGCCGGGACCGAGCTTCTCCTGGTCCACCGCGTACACCGTGAACACGTACCGGTGCCGCTCCCCGGCCGGGGGAGCCGCACCGCCGAAGTCCTTGGTCCCGTAGTCGTTCCGTACGTGCACGGCCCCCGCGGGCAGCCCCTCGAACTTCCCGCCGCCCGCCCCGGCCGGCAGCTCGGTGACCGAGACCGGCAGGTCGAAGAGCACCCAGTGCCAGAACCCGCTGCCCGTGGGCGCGTCCGGGTCGAAGCACGTCACGGCGAAGCTCTTCGTCCCCTCCGGGAACCCCTCCCACCGCAGCTGCGGCGAGACGTTCCCGCCCGCGAGCACCTGGGCGTCGCCCAGATCGGCACCCGGCGCGAGATCCGCACTCTTCACCGTGAACGCGTGCACCTCGGGGTGGAACTCGTGCGGAAGGGGCGCCCTGCTCTGCTCGGTCACTGCTGTACCTCCTGCTCGGATACGCGTACGGAGCCGAGCCTAGAACCAGTTGCGCTGCGAACCGACCGACGCGATCCACTGGTTCAGGTACGCCGCCCAGTCCGTCTCCTGGTACGACTGCAGCCCCACCTGGAAGCAGCGGTAGGTGTCACTGCCCTCGCTGAACAGCCCCGGCTTCTTGTCCATCTCCAGGACGACGTCCATCTCCCGGCCGTCCGCGACGAAGGTCAGCTCGACCTGGTTCAGACCCCGGTACTGCGACGGCGGCAGGAACTCGATCTCCTGGTAGAAGGGCAGCGTCTGCCGCGTCCCCCGGATGTGCCCGCGCTCCATGTCCGCACTGCGGAAGATGAAGCCCAGCTGCCGGAAGGCGTCGAGGATCGCCTGCTGCGCCTGGACCGGGTGCACGTTGATCGGGTCGAGGTCGCCCGCGTCGACCGCACGCGCGATCTCCAGCTCGGTGCTCACCCCGATGTTCATCCCGTGCAGGGGCTGACCCCCGAAGTGGGTGATGGGCGTCTCCCAGGGGATCTCCAGCACGAAGGGCACCACGTGCACGGCGCCGGCCTGCACCTGGAAGGCACCGCCGAGACGCTGCTTGGTGAAGACGACGTCCTGCTTGTACTCCTGGTCGCCGCCCTCGACCTCGACGCGCGCCTGCAGCCCGACGGACAGCCCCTCGATCTGCTGCTCCACCGATCCGCCCTGGATCCGGACCTCGCCCTGGACGATCCCGCCCGGTGCGACGTTCGGCTCGGTGATGATCGTGTCCACCGAAGCACCGCCGGCACCCAGGCTCGCGAACAGCTTCTTGAACCCCATGCTCTGACTCCCCTTGAAGGCTTGTGCGACTACCCCTTACCAACGCGGAACCATAGGCCCCGGTTGCAGCGGTACGCGTTCCACTACGCTCGACCGGATGAGCGCGCGCCTCGACCGTACGCCCCTTCCCCGGTCCTTCTTCGACCGCCCGGTCCTCACCGTGGCCCCGGAACTCCTGGGCCGCACCCTGGTCCGCCGCGGCCCGGACGGCCCCATCGAACTGCGCATCACGGAGGTGGAGGCGTACGAGGGCGAGTCCGACCCGGGCTCCCACGCCTACCGCGGCCGCACGGCCCGCAACGCATCGATGTTCGGTCCGCCCGGACACGCGTACGTCTACTTCATCTACGGCATGTGGTTCAGCCTCAACCTGGTGTGCGGCCCGCCCGGCCACGCGAGCGGCGTACTGCTGCGCGCGGGTGAGATCACGGTGGGCGCCGACCTGGCATCCAAACGCAGACTTTCCGCCAGATACCCGAGAGAACTGGCCAAAGGCCCGGCCCGGCTCGCCACCGCGCTGGACGTGGACCGCTCCCTCGACGGCACGGACCTCTGCGGCGGCCCGGATTCCCCGCTGTCCCTCCTAGAAGGCACCCCCACCTCGCCCGACCTGGTGAGCAGTGGGCCGCGCACCGGAGTAAGCGGCGCCGGCGCGGCCCATCCGTACCGCTTCTGGATCACCCACGACCCTACGGTGAGCCCGTACCGGGCCCACGCGCCACGCCGCCGTTCAACTTGACTCGGCTCTGCCGGACGCCTAACGTAGCCCGAGCCGCTTGAACGGGTCACTGCCATCGGCAGACCCCCGGAGCGGCCAACCCACTACCTACGACTTACCCCTGGCGGGGTCCTCTTCGGCATGCCCGAATTTCTCCGCCGGTCACTCGATTATGAATGGCAAGGGATAAGCGCTAACGTAGCGGAGCGCCGAAAGGCACAGACCCTCCGACGGTCACTGAATTCAAATCCAAGCCGGAAACGGCGAAGGAAATGATCTGGTAGAGTCGGAAACGCAAGAACACAGAACGAAAGCCCGGAGGAAAGCCCGAGAGGGTGAGTACAAAGCAAGCGTCCGTTCCTTGAGAACTCAACAGCGTGCCAAAAATCAACGCCAGAAGTTGATACCCCGTTCCACTTCGGTGGATCGAGGTTCCTTTGAAA
>NZ_JBHXNP010000168.1:0-11545 GCF_042719495.1 Streptomyces sp. NPDC058525 | reverse complement strand
AATTCTAAAGACTAAGACGTCATACGATATCTGCTATTGTCTGGTGGGCTGGTTTTTGTTTATAAGACACCGGCCCAACTCTCTGCGGCGGCGCCGGGGGTCCGGGCGGGGGGGCCCCCCCCCCGGCCGGAACACACCGGGCGGACGGCCGACCCCACCGCCCAATTGGTCCAGACCTATTGACCGCAATCCATCCGGAGGAATAGGTTCCCGGCCACGCTCCCCCCGTGGCCGCACCCCTCACCTCCCGGAGGCGCTTCCCGAACGCGACCGGCACGAAGTGGTTCACCATGGCGTTCATCCTCTCCTCCGGCGGCTGCAACCCGGCCTGGGACGGCCGGCGCGCCCTCACCGGAGGGATCGACCAGAGCACCATCGCGGCGATCCGCGCCGCGGGCGGCGACATCGTCCCGTCCATCGGCGGCTGGCAGGGCAACAAGCTCGGCCCCAACTGCGCCACCCCCGGGGCCCTGGCGGGCAGTTCAGCTCCATCACAGCCGGCTTCACCGGCTGACTCAGCTACGGGAGCCCAGCGCGGCCACGGCTCCGACCATCCGGTCCCAGAACCTCCCGGTCTCCAGGGTCATCGCGACCTGCGCGTTGACCGGGAGGTCCAGGGACCCGTGGAGGTCGACGACCGTGGCCCCCCGCGTGTACTGGCCGCGCAGCTCCACGACCACGCCCGCCGGTACGCAGTGCACGAGCCCGGGATCGACGACGCGGGCGACGGCCACGGGGTCGTGCAGCGGCGGGCTCTCGAAACCCCACAGGCTGCGGTAGGTGCCGGCGAAGAAGGACAGCAGTCCGGCGCAAGTGCGGCCGAGCTCGGTGCCGAGGTCCTCGAAGCGGGCCAGCACCTCGGGGGTGGCGAGGGCCTGGTGGGTCACGTTGAGGCCGCACATGGTGATCGGCACACCGCTGCGGAAGACGATGTCGGCGGCCTCCGGATCGGCCTGGATGTTGAACTCGGCGGCCGGCGTGCGGTTGCCGCGCTCGGTGGAACCGCCCATGAGGACGATCTCCCGGATGTGCGCGGCGGCCTCGGGGTACCGGGTGAGCAGCAGGGCGATGTTCGTCAGGGGCGCCGTCGGCACGAGGGTGACGGGCTCCGGGTGCGTGGTCAGGATCCGGTGGATGAGCTCCACGGCGTGCCCGGGGACCACGTCCACGGTGGGTTCGGGGAACCGCGGCCCGTCCATGCCCGACTCCCCGTGGACGTCGTCCGCCACCGCCAGCGGCTGGACCAGCGGGCGGTCGCAGCCGGCGGCGATGGGCACGCCGGTGATGCCCGCGACCGTGCACACGCGGCGGGCGTTCAAGGTGGTCTTGGCGAGCGTCTGGTTGCCGGCGACCGTGGTGATCGCGAGCAGGTCGACCGCGGGGTCCCCCGCCGCCAGCATGATCGCCAAAGCGTCGTCGTGGCCGGGATCGCAGTCGATGATGATCGGAACAGGCACGCTCACTCCTCGCAACCGGGGCATCCAGGGCATCTCCCGCACCAAGTCTGCCCCCTCACGATGCCCGGTCCGCCCGGAGGGAACCGTCCCGCGGTACGGGGGCGTGATGCGGCGGGGATGTTCCGTACGGCGGAGGGGGCGGGGCCGGATGACCGATCATCAGCGCGGGCCGGGGGACGAACGGGAGCTGGGCGAGGCACGGCGGGACGCCGACGAGTACCGCTTACGGGCACGCGAGGATCCCGACCTGCACCTCCCCGGGTTCGCCCTCTGCCTGTACCGGCTCGGCGCCCTGCTGATGGAACGGGCCGAGCGGCACGAGGAGGCGGCCGAGGTGCTGGACGAGGCCGTCGAGGTGACCCGGCGCCTCGCCGCGGCGAACCCGCACGGCTGGCTGCCGACCTTGGCCATGACCCTGGACCAGCGGGCCCTGCTCATGGGCATCCTGGGCCGCCGCGCCCGGGCCGGGGCCCTCGCCGCGGAGGCCACCGACCTCTACCGCGGCCTCGCCCGCCAGGATCCCGAGCGGCATCTGCCGGGCCTGGCCGCGGCGTTGACCAATCTCGGCAACCAGCTGGCCGAGCTGGGACAGCACCACGAGGCGCTCGACCGGATGCGCGAGGGCGTGGAGGTACGCCGCACCCTGGCCGCGCGGCAGCCGGACGGCGGGGGCGCGGCCGGTCTCGAACTGGCGTCGGCGCTGGTGGAGCTGGGGGTCAAACTCGGCGAGATGGGCCACCACGAGGAAGCGGCCGACGTCCTGCGCGACGCGGTCGGCCGCTACCGCGCACGCATCGACTCCCCGGCCGCCCCGGCCCCGGCCGCCAAGGAGCTGGCCGACCACTGGGTGGCCCTCGTCACCCTCGCCCGCGAACTGACCGCGCTGGGCCTCGGCGACGAGACGGAGCCCTACCGCACGCAGGCGGCCTCCGTCCACCGGCGGCTCGCCCGCACCAGCCCGCACTTCCTCGCCTTCGTCACCGCCGTGGCCCGGCGGGGCGGCATCACCGTCGGCGAGGACGGCCGGTTCGAGCAGGCATCGCGGCCCGCGTCCGGCCCGCCCCGGGCCGCCGCCCCCGACCCGGCCGTCCTGGCCCGCGTCCGGAACCTGAACGAGCAGGGCCTGCGGCTGGCCTCGGCCGGCAGCCTCGACCTGGCCGTCGGGATGCTCCGCGACGCCGTCGACCTGTCCCGCCGGACCGCGGCGACCGCGCCGGGCCTGTCCATCGCGCTGGCCCGCTCGCTGCACAACCTGGGGCTGGCCGAGGCCTGGAGCGGCCATCGGGCCGAGGCCCTGGCGGCCGCGGACGAGGCCGTGCACCTGTACCGGCGGGCCGTCGAGGCGGCGCCCGGCCCGGTGCGCCCGCTGCTGGCGGACTCGCTCGACAGCCTCGGCAGCCGGCTCGCCGCGCTCGGCCGCCACCACGATGCGCTCGTGCCGGCCCGCGAGTCCGTGCGCGTCCACCGGCAGCTCGCCCGGGAGGACCCCACCGCCCGCCTCCCGGAGCTGGCCCGGGCGCTGAACAACCTCGGCGTACGGCTCACGGACGCCGGCCTCCACGAGGAGTCGCTCGCCGTCGCGCGGGAGGTCGTGGACCTGTACCGGCGGATCCAGGCGAGCGGGTCCGGCATGACGGGAGGGACGGGCACGGCGGACACCGACCACCTCTCCGGGCTGATCCACGGCCTGTCCAACCTGGGCCTGCGGCTGGCCCGGGCCGGGTACGACGAGGAGGTGGCCGCCCCCACCCTGCAAGCCGTGGAACTGCTGTCCGGCCTTACCCGGATCCACCCCGGCAACGACGTCGCCGCCCTCGCGGACTCCCTGGCCTGGCTCGGCCACCACCTCGGCAGGACCGGCCACCGCCGGGAAGGGCGCGCCGCAACCCGGGCCGCGGAGGACCTGCGGCGCCGGTCGGCCGTCCGACGGTGAGGACCGGACCCACCGGTGCGGATCCCCGGGCATCAGGGCGCCCCGGCTCCGCGGTCCGCCACCGGCGGCCACCCGGACGGACGAGCGGGACGTCAGTGACGCGTATGGAAGTGGCCGGGATCCGTCAAGGTCGCGTTACGGGGTGGCCGGGGGTGGGCGGGTACGGGGATAGCTTCGGGTGCGCGCTCCGGATCGCCTCCCCGCACCGGGGCGCCGTCCGCCACTCGTGGTTCCTCAGGGAGGGCCCCATGTGTTTGTTCCAGTACGACGACGATCCCGAGCCTGAAGAACGGATCCCGGCCGGGCCCCTGTACGTGCCCGCCCGGCCGGGAGGCGCGCACGTCACCGTGCGGCTGTTCCGCACACCCCTGGGAGCCCGCACCGCCGTCGGCTTCACCAGCCTGGAACGGCTGGCCGCCACCCTCGGCACGGACCAGCCCTGGATCCGGCTCTCCGAGACCGCGCTCCGCGCGATGGCCGAACCGCTCGGAGCGGCCCTGCTGACCGTCGACCCGGCCCTCACCGCTCCCCCGGTCGCCCCGGCCCGGGTCATCCCCCGCCTGCCCCGCCAGGCCACCGTGAGCGCGGCCGGGACCGCCCGACGGGAGAGCGCGTCATGACCACCGCCCTGCTTTCCGAGATCCGGGCCGGCGCCGGCGACCTGTCCATCTGGCCGGCCTCCACGACACGGCTCCCGCACGGCGGGCTGGCGGTGGGCGGAGTGTCGCTCACCGAGGCCGCCGAACGGTTCGAGACCCCCGTCTACGTGCTGGACGAGGGCGAGGTGCGCGCACGCTGCCGGACCTACCGCGACGCGTTCCCCGACGCCGGCGTCCTCTACGCCGCGAAGGCCTTCCTCTCCCGTGCGATGGTGCGCTGGGTCCGCGAGGAGGGGCTGGGCCTGGACGTGTGCTCCGCCGGAGAGCTGGAGCTCGCCGTCACCGCCGGTTTCCCGGCCGAGCGGATCGTGCTGCACGGCAATGCCAAGTCGCCGCGCGACCTGGCGGCCGCGCTGCGGCTCGGCGTCGGGCGGATCGTCATCGACAGCCCGTCGGAGATAGCACGGATCGCGGCCGCCGTCGGCCCCGAGGGCCGCCAGAAGGTCATGGTGCGGGTGGTGCCGGGCGTCTCGGCCGGGGGCCACGACAAGATCCGTACCGGTACGGACGACCAGAAGTTCGGCCTGTCATTGACCGACGGGGGCGCGCACCACACCATCGCGCGGATCCTGGGCCAGTCCCAGCTCGAGCTGACGGGCCTGCACTGCCACATCGGCTCCCAGATCACCGACGTGAAGCCCTACCTGGTGGCCCTGCGCCGCATGGTGGGCCTGATGGCCCGCATCCGCGACACGCACGGGGTCGTCCTGCCCGAGCTGGACATGGGCGGCGGCCACGGCGTCGCCTACCGGCCCGGCGAGGCCGCGCTCGACCTGACCTCGTTCGCCCGGCGGATGCGCACCGAGCTCGTCGAGGGCTGCGCCGCGGCCGGCCTGACCGTGCCCCGGCTCCTGATCGAGCCCGGCCGGGCCGTCGTGGGACCGGCCGGTGTGGTCCTGTACCGGGTGCTGGCCGTCAAGCACACCGGCGACACGGTGTTCGTCGCGGTCGACGGCGGTATGAGCGACAACCCGCGCCCCGCCCTGTACGGGGTGCGCTACGCGCCCCGGCTGATCGGCCGCGCCTCGACCGCCGAGCCCCGTACGGCCACGGTCGTGGGCCGGCACTGCGAGGCCGGTGACGTGCTCGCGGCGGACGTGGAGCTGCCCGGCGACGTCCACCCCGGCGACCTGCTGGCCGTGCCGGTGGCCGGCGCCTACCAGCTGTCCATGGCCTCGGGCTACAACCTCGTCGGCCGTCCCGCGGTCGTCGCCGTCCACGAGGGCACCGCTCGGGTCCTCGTACGGCGCGAGACGCTGGAGGACTTCCGCAGCCGGGACATCGGCGCGTAGTCCCGCCGTGCCCGGCCCCCGCAAGGGCCGGGCACGGCCGCGGGGCCGGCGGCGGCGTCAGGACGGTGTCTGCTCCGCCGCCCGCCAGACCGTGGTGATGTTGCAGAACTCCCGGATCCCGTGTCCCGACAGCTCGCGCCCGTATCCGGACCGCTTGACGCCGCCGAAGGGCAGGGCGGGGTGCGAGGCGGTCATCCCGTTGACGAAGACGCCGCCCGCCTCCAGGTCCCTCGCGGCCTGTTCGACGTCCGCCTCGCTGCGGGTCCACAGGTTCGAACTCAGCCCGAAGGGCGTGTCGTTGGCCCGTTCGACGGCCTCTTCCAGGCTTCCCACCCGGTACAGGGTGGCGACGGGCCCGAAGGCCTCCTCCCGGTCAATGCGCATGGCGGGGGTCACGTCGGTCAGCACCGTCGGTTCGTAGAACCAGCCGTCCGCGTGCCGGGGCGGGCGCCGGCCGCCGCACAGGACGGTCGCGCTGTGCCGTACGGCGTCGTCCACCAGCTCCTCCAGGTCGCTGCGGCCGGCCTCGGTGGCCAGCGGTCCGACGTCGGTGGACTCCTCCATCGGATCGCCCACCGTGAGCGCCCGCATCCCGGCCGTGAAGCGCTCGGCGAACTCGTCGTGGACGTCGGCGTGGACGATGAAGCGCTTGGCGGCGATGCAGGACTGCCCGTTGTTCTGCACGCGGGCGGTCACCGCGGTGCGCGCGGCCCGGTCGATGTCGGCCGAGGGCATCACGATGAACGGGTCGCTGCCGCCGAGCTCCAGGACCGTCTTCTTGACCTCGTCGCCGGCGACGGACGCCACCGCGCGGCCGGCCGGCTCGCTGCCCGTCAGGGTGGCCGCGGCCACCCTCGGGTCGCGCAGGACGCCCTCCACCGCGGCCGAGCCGATGAGCAGGGTCTGGAAGCAGCCGCGGGGGAAGCCGGCCCGGTGGAAGAGCTCGCCGAGGTAGAGCGCGGTCTGCGGGACGTTCGAGGCGTGTTTGAGCAGGCCCACGTTGCCGGCCATCAGGGCGGGCGCGGCGAACCGTACGACCTGCCACAGGGGGAAGTTCCAGGGCATGACGGCGAGGATCACCCCGAGCGGCCGGTAGGCCACCCGGACGGCCGCCGCTCCGGCGTCGCGCACGTCGTCGGGGGCGGGGTGCTCGTCGGCGAGGAGGGATTCGGCCCGGGCGGCGTACCAGCGCATGGCCTTGGCGCATTTGGCGGCCTCGGCGCGGGCGGCCGCCAGCGGCTTGCCCATCTCCGTGGTCATGGTCCGCGCGATGTCCTCCGTCTCCGCCTCCAGCAGAGCGGCCGCCCGGACCAGCAGCTCGGCGCGCTCCGCGAAGGCGGTGCGGCGGTACGTGGCCGCCGCCGCGGCGGCGTCGGCGAGGCACCGCTCGACGCCCTGGGCGTCGAGCGGGTCGAAGGTGCGCAGCGTCTGACCGGTCGTGGGGTTCACGGTGGCGATGGGCATGGTGGGACCTTCCTACGGGGCGGCCGCCTCCCCCCGACCCTCCCCCGCGCCGGGGGCCCGCGCAACGCGGCACACCGTCCGGCGGGGGCCGGGCGGTGTGCGGCGTGCGGTGCGGGCGCCCGTCCGGCGGGTCAGCGTGTCAGACCGCGTCGTCGCAGGCGGGGCACCTCAGGTCCGCGTGCTGCGGCGGGTACCACGTGGCGCCGGGCTCCGCGGCCGGTGTCCACGGGGCCGCTTCCATGGCGAAGGTGTCCCTGCCGCACAGGGTCCTCGGCCCGGCGGCCGCGTTCGACCCGGGGGCCGCGGGCGCGGCGTGCACGCGCCTGACGGTCGGGTCCTGCCGGTCGACCTCGTACACCACGACGATCCCGCTCATACCTCGACGGTAGGCGGCGCCGGAGCGGCCCGCCCGCTGTCCGGCGCCGGCCAGTACGCCGCCTTGTCCCGCGCCGGCAGCAGTACGGCCGCCACCAGCGGGAACACGGCCGCCAGGGCGAACACGGCGGGATAGCCCCGTCCGGCGATCAGCGCACCGGCCAGCGGCGGGACCAGGGCCACGGCGGCGTGCTGGCCCATCCCGTGGATCCCGAGGGCGCGGCCCGCCCAGTGGGGTCCGGCGTACTCGGCGACCGCGGTGTTGTGCAGTCCGTTGGTGCTGACCGTCAGTCCCGCGGCCAGCAGCAGGGCCGCGGTGCCGGCCGCGGAGTCCCAGGCGGCTCCGACGGCGAGCAGGGCCAGGTCGGCCGTGGTGGCGACGGCGAGCAGCCGCATCGGCCGGATCCGGCCGGCCACCTTGTCGGACCACCAGCCGGCGAGCAGCCGTACGCCCGCGCCGGCCAGGTTGGCGGCGGCCAGCACCCCGCCGGCGGCGCCGGCGGACCAGCCGCGCACCTCGGTCAGGAACAGCAGGGCGAACCCGGTCACCACGAACTGCGGCACGCACAGCGCCGCGGCGGCGCCGTGCAGCCGCCACAGGTAGCCGCCCCGGTACGGGGCCTGGGAGGCCGGTGCGCCGGCCGCGCGCCGGGGGCGCGGCGGATCGGTGGCCCACAGGGCGATGGCGAGGCCCGCGGCCCCGCACAGGGCGGCGCAGAAGCCGAGGGCGGCGGAGAGGCCGATGTACTGGGCGAGCGGCGGCAGGGCGGCCGCGGCCACGGCGGTGCCCAGCGGCTGCGAGGCCTGCCGGACGCCCATCGCGATGCCCCGGCGGTCGGGCGGGAACCAGCCGATGACCAGCCGCCCGGAGGCCGAGTTGACCGAGGAGCCCGCGGCTCCGGTCAGCACCAGCAGGGCCGCCAGCGTCCGGGTCCCGTGCACGGTCGCCGCCGCCGCGGTGGCCGCGGCGGCGATCAGCAGTCCGGCGGACAGCGCGAGCCGCTCCCCGTACCGGTCGGCGACCGCCCCCCAGCCGATCAGCCCGAGCAGGACCCCGGCGAGCGGGCAGGCGACGAGCAGTCCGGCGCCGGCCAGGGAGAGCCCCAGTTCCCGCTGGAAGGCGGGGATCAGGTAGGCCAGGCCGTAGAGCACCGTGGTGCTGGCGGTCTGGCCGACCGTACCCAGGGCGAGCATCAGCCAACTGCGCGGGATCCGGTGCTTGTTCATGCCCTCACCCTAACGAGACAGCCGGAATATGAGACGAATCATTTCGAATGATGAGACACTTTCGCCCACTTCCCTCCAGGCGCGGCACTCTGACGAATCATCAGGTCATCCGTCCCGGACTCTTGACTCCGTACGCGCCAGTAGCGATCGTTTCGAGCACACACTGTTCGGGCCATGACAAGTCGGCCCGCGCGTCCCCCTCCTCCGACCGAAGACGTGAGTGATGACGATGACTGGACACCCCTACCGCCGGCATCGGCCCCTCGCGGTGCTCGCGCTGTTCCTCGCCATGGTGGCCATGGTGCTCGGCCCCGCGGCCACCTCCTCGGCCGATCCCGGCTGGTGGAACCCGGTCGCGCGGCCCGCGCCCGACTCGGAGATCAACGTCACGGGCGAGCCGTTCAAGGGGACCGACGACCAGGGCAAGGTCCGCGGCTTCGTCGACGCGCACGACCACCTGATGTCCAACGAGGGCTTCGGCGGCCGCCTCATCTGCGGCAAGCCGTTCTCCGAGCAGGGCATCGCCGACGCGCTCAAGGACTGTCCCGAGCACTACCCCGACGGCTCCCTCGCGATCTTCGACTTCATCACCAAGGGCGGCGACGGCAAGCACGACCCGAACGGCTGGCCGACCTTCAAGGACTGGCCCGCGCACGACTCGCTGACCCACCAGCAGAACTACTACGCCTGGGTGGAGCGGGCCTGGCGCGGCGGCCAGCGGGTCCTCGTCAACGACCTCGTCACCAACGGCGTGATCTGCTCGGTCTACTTCTTCAAGGACCGCGGCTGCGACGAGATGACCGCCATCCGCCTTGAGGCGCAGAAGACGTACGACATGCAGGCGTACGTCGACAAGATGTACGGCGGTCCGGGCAAGGGCTGGTTCCGGATCGTCACCGACTCCACGCAAGCCCGCGAGGTCATCAAGCAGGGCAAGCTGGCCGTGGTCCTCGGCGTCGAGACCTCCGAACCGTTCGGCTGCAAGCAGATCCTGGACATCGCCCAGTGCAGCAAGCAGGACATCGACCGCGGCCTGGACGAGCTGCACCGGCTGGGCGTGCGCAGCATGTTCCTGTGCCACAAGTTCGACAACGCGCTGTGCGGGGTCCGCTTCGACCAGGGCGCCCTCGGCACGGCCATCAACGTGGGGCAGTTCCTGTCGACGGGCACCTTCTGGCAGACCGAGAAGTGCCGGGGCCCGCAGCACGACAACCCCATCGGCCTCTCGGCGGCGCCCTCGGCGGAGAAGCAGCTCCCGGCGGGCGTGGCGGTGCCGGCGTACGCGGCGGACGCGCAGTGCAACACCCGCGGTCTGACCGAGCTCGGCGACTACGCGGTGCGCGGCATGATGAAACGCAAGATGATGCTGGAGATCGACCACATGAGCGTGAAGGCCGCGGGCCAGGCCTTCGACATCCTGGAGTCCGAGTCGTACCCGGGCGTGATCTCCTCGCACAGCTGGATGGACCTGGACTGGACCGAGCGCGTCTACCGCCTGGGCGGCTTCATCGCCCAGTACATGGGCGGCGCCGAGGGGTTCAGCGCGGAGGCCAAGCGCACGGACGCCCTGCGCGACAAGTACAACGTGGGCTACGGCTACGGAACGGACATGAACGGAGTCGGCGGCTGGCCCGGCCCCCGCGGCGCCGACACCCCGAATCCGGTGCGCTACCCCTTCCGCAGCACCGACGGCGGCTCGGTCATCGACAAGCAGACCACCGGCGCACGGACCTGGGACCTGAACACCGACGGCGCCGCGCACTACGGCCTGGTGCCGGACTGGATCGAGGACATCCGGATCGTCGGCGGGCAGGGCGTCGTGGACGACCTGTTCAAGGGCGCCGAGTCGTACCTGACCACCTGGGGCGGCTCCGAGAAGCACAAGGCGGGCGTGAACCTCGCCGCGGGCTCCGCCGCCTCGTCCTCCTCCGCCGAGTGGAACCCGTTCACGAGCTACGCGCCGGGCCGGGCCGTGGACGGCAGTACGGGCACCCGCTGGGCCAGCGACTGGAGCGACGACCAGTGGCTGCGGATCGACCTCGGAGCGCCCACCCTGGTCAAGCGCGTCACCCTCGACTGGGAGCGCGCGTACGGGAAGTCGTACCGCATCGAGCTGTCGTCCGACGGCACGAACTGGCAGTCCGTGTGGTCCACGACCACCGGCGACGGCGGCCTGGACACGGCGCGGTTCGACGCCACCCCGGCCCGCTACGTCCGGGTCCACGGCACCCAGCGCGGCACCCAGTGGGGCTACTCCCTGCACGAGGTGGGCGTGTACAGCAGCTGACGCCGAGGAGGTTCCCCGTGCCGTGGCCGGCAGGTCCGCCGGCCGCGGCACGGGGCGTGCCCGCAGGGCCCTGGGCCCGTGATCCGGAGGGAACCCCCATGGCACGGATGCCGTCGGCCGAGCGGCGCCGGCAGCTGACGGAGGCCGCGATCCGCGCGATGACCCGGGACGGCGTCGCGCGGACGACGACCCGGTCGATCGCCGCCGAGGCGGGCGTGTCGCTGAGCGTCTTCCACTACTGCTTCGACTCCAAGCAGGCCCTGCTGGAGTCGGTCATCACGACGATCACCGACCACTACGTCAAGGTGGTGAAGGAGGCGATCCAGCCGAAGGCCACCCTCCGGGAGACCGTCCGGGCCGGCTTCCAGGCGTACTGGGACCACGTGGCGGCCCACCCCGGCGAGCACATGCTCACCTACGAGCTCACGCAGTACGCCCTGCGCCAGCCGGGCTTCGAGCACCTGGCCCGGCGGCAGTACGAGCTGTACGCCGACACGTACACCGAACTCATCGAACAGCTCGGCCCTGAGCCGGGCTTCGAACCGCGCGTGCCCGTCCCCGCGCTGGCCCGCTACCTGGCGGCCATGACCGACGGGATGACCCTGAGCCTCCTGGTGCTGGGCCACGACGCGGCCTCGGCGGACGTCCTCGACACCATCACCGACCACGTCGCCGGCCTCGTCGGCGACACCGCCGCGGGCCTGCCCGCCGGCCCGTAGGCCGTCTCTTTCGGATCTTGCCTGACCCGCGCCGCCTGGCACCGCGCCTCGCCGCGTTGTCGGGGCGCCCAAGTACGTCCAGTACTCGGGCGCCCCTCCGCCTTGCGATGCACGGCACCAGACGACGCGGGC
>NZ_JBHXNP010000167.1:0-11560 GCF_042719495.1 Streptomyces sp. NPDC058525 | reverse complement strand
CTCCAGCACCACCGGGCACGATCCAGCCCCGCCGGCGTTTGAGGCGCGGGGTCCGGGGCGGAGCCCCGATCTTTCCGCCCCACCGGGCCCACTCCAACCCCACCGGGCACGATCCAGCCCCGCCGGCGCTTGAGGCGCGGGGCCCGGGGCAGAGCCCCGATCTTTCAGCCCACCGGGCCCACTCCAACCCCACCTGGCCCACCCCGGACCAACTCCAGCCCCGCCGGCGTTTGAGGCGCGGGGCCCGGGGCAGAGCCCCGGCAACGGCGCCGCACCCGAGGCAGGACACCGCCAGGGATGAGGCCCCGCCGAACAGGGCACGCTGAAGGCACGGGTACGTGCCCCCGCCCCGCCCGCCCGGGAGGTCCGCCATGCCGCCGCGCCACAACCCGCGCCACAACCCGCGCCAAGACCCGGTCCACCACCCCCTCTTCGCCCGCTTCTACGCCCGCGCCAGCAGATCCGCCGAGACCCGCGGCGGCTTCGCCGCCCTCCGCCGCGAGCTGCTCCACGGAGTGTCCGGCCGCGTGATCGAGATCGGCGCCGGGAACGGCCTGAACTTCCCGCACTACCCCCGCGCCGTCTCCGAGGTCGTCGCCGTGGAACCGGACCGCACCCTGCGCCGCCTCGCCACCCAGGCGGCCCTGCGCGTCGAGGTCCCCGTGGACGTCGTACCCGCCGCGGCCGAGGCCCTGCCCGTCAAGAGCGAGGCCTTCGACGCCGCCGTCGCCTCGCTGGTGCTGTGCTCCGTACGGGACCTGCCCCGCGCCCTCGCCGAGCTGCACCGCGTGCTCCGCCCCGACGCCGAGCTGCGCTTCTTCGAGCACGGCCTGGCACCCGGCCCCGGCATGGCCGCCGTCCAGCGCACCCTGGACCGCACCGTCTGGCCGTTCCTCTTCGGCGGCTGCCACACCTCCCGCGACCCGCTCGCCGCCGTGGAGGCCGCCGGGTTCCGGATCGTCTCGCAGCGCGCCTTCCGGCTGCCCGAGCGCGGCCCGGCCCTCCCCACGTCCTACTGCGTCATCGGGTCGGCGCGCCGAGTGGCTTGACCCAGCGGGTCCACTGCTCCTCGGGCCGGTAGCCGGCCGCGTCCCACGCCCGGTGCGCCGACGCGTTCCGGTCGAGCACCATCGCGTCCCCGCGCCGCCCTCCGAGCGCCTCGAACCGCTCCTCGGCCGCCGCCAGCAGGGCCGTACCGATGCCCTGCCGGCGGTGTCCTGGGTGCACGGCGAGCCGGTACAGGTGGCAGCGCCAGCCGTCGAAGCCGGCGATCACGGTGCCGACGAGCTCCCCGTCCCGGCGGGCGAGCAGCAGCGCCCGCGGGTCGCGCTCGTGGAGCCGCTCGACCCCTGCCAGATCGTCGCTGATACTCGTGCCCTCGGCGGCGGCCTTCCAGAAAGTCCAGTACGTCGGTGAGATCGGTCGCCGCAGCGGGGCCGATGTGAAGATCACTCATGTCCGGATCCCATCATCCGGGCTGCTCCGCCAAAAGAATGATCCCCCTACTTTGCCCGTCCTTTACCATGGGGGCAAAGTTCCTCCTGAGTGAAAGGTGTGAGCGTCCGCCCATGGGCGAGCCTCCCAGTCCACGACATTCCCGCTCCTCCCGTTCGCGACATCGCGCGGCACCCCGCCTCCTGGCCGATCATGGGACGGAGGTGATCGAGCGATGACCGAAGTGCTCCTGCTCGTCGTGGCACTGCTGCTCTGCCTGGCCTGCGGAGTGTTCGTCGCAGCCGAGTTCTCGCTGACCACGGTCGAGCGCAGCGAGCTCGAAGAGGCCGTCGAGCGAGGTGAGCGCGGAGCCGACAGCGCTCTGTCCGCCGTCCGGACCCTGACGTTCCAGCTCTCCGGGGCCCAGCTCGGCATCACCGTGACCGGCCTGGTCATCGGCATGATCTCCAAGCCGTCGATCGCCGCCCTGCTCGAAGGCCCGTTCAAGGACATGGGGCTGCCGGCCGCCGCCGCCTCCTCCACCGCCCTGGTCCTCGGCACGGTCCTGTCGACCGTCGTCCTGATGGTCGTGGGCGAGCTCGTGCCCAAGAACTGGGCGATCTCCTCCCCGCTGGCGATCGCCAAGCGCGTGGCGACGCTCCAGCGGGTCTTCAGCCGGGCCTTCAGGCCCCTGATCAGCCACCTCAACACCACCGCGAACCACATGGTGCGCCGCCTCGGGATGGAGCCGGCCGAGGAGCTGGCCTCCGCCCGCACCCCGCAGGAGCTGATCGCGCTGGCGCGGCACTCCGCCAAGTCGGGCGCGCTGGAGAAGGACACCGCCGAACTGTTCGTGCGGACCCTGAACCTCGCCGACCTCACCGCGGAGAACGTGATGACCCCGCGCGTCCAGGTCACCGCCCTCGACGTGCAGGCGACGGCCGAGGACGTGGCGAACGCGACCCTGGCCACCGGCCTGTCCCGCTTCCCGGTCTACCGGGGCAGCCTCGACACGGTCGTGGGCACGGTCCACATCAAGGACGTGCTGGCGCTGCCCGCCGAGGAGCGCCACCGGCGCTCGGTGTCGCAGCTGCTGCGCGAGCCGCTCCTGGTGCCGGAGTCGCTGACCGTGGACCGGCTGCTGGACCGGCTGTCCGGCAAGCAGACGATGGCCGTGATCATCGACGAGTACGGCGGCACGGCCGGTGTCGCGACCCTCGAGGACATCGTCGAGGAGGTCGTCGGCGAGGTCCGCGACGAGCACGACCCGCACGAGACCGCGGACCTGGCCCCGGCCGGTACGGACGAGGACGGGCGCCGGCTCTACTCCGCCGACGGCTCGGCCCGCACCGACCACCTCCAGCGGATCGGACTGCGCGTGCCGGAAGGCCCGTACGAGACCCTGGCCGGGCTGATAGCGACCGAGCTGGGCCGGATCCCGTCCGTCGGCGACACCCTCGAGCTGGACGGCTGGCGACTGGACGTGGTGGACGCCGGCGGGCGACGGGCCGCGCGGGTGCTGCTGCACATGCCGTCCGAACCGGACGGCGACCCGGACGAGAAGCCGACCAGGACGACCAAGAGCACGAAGACGACGAAGAGCACGAAGAGCACCGGGAACCCGAAGGACGAGCAGGACGGGGAGGAGGACCGATGACCGCGATCCAGCTGCTGATCGGCCTGGCGACCCTGGTCGTCAACGCCTTCTTCGTCGGCGCGGAATTCGCGCTGATCTCGGTCCGGCGCAGCCAGATCGAGCCGTACGCCGAGCACGGCGACCGGCGGGCCCGGGCGGTGCTGTGGGGTCTGGAGCACGTCTCGGCCCTGATGGCGGCGGCCCAGCTCGGCATCACCCTGTGCACCCTGGTCCTGGGTGTGGTGGCCGAGCCGGCCATCGCGCACCTGCTCACGCCGCTGTTCGACGCGGTCGGGGTGCCGTCCGCCCTGACGCACGCGATCTCCTTCGCGGTGGCCCTGGCGCTGGCGACGTACCTGCACATGCTGTTCGGCGAGATGGTGCCGAAGAACGTGGCGCTGGCCGAGCCGGTCCGCACGGCCCTGCTGCTGGGGCCGCCGCTGGTGGCCCTCACACGGGGTCTGCGGCCGGTGATCTTCACGATCAACGCCTTCGCCAACGCCCTGCTGAGACTGCTGCGGGTCGAGGTGAAGGACGAGGTCGCGGCGAGCTTCTCGGACAACGAGCTGGCCCGGATGGTCAAGGACTCCAGCAATGCGGGGCTCCTGGACGACCGCGCGAGCGAGCGCCTGCACGACGCCCTGGAACTGGGCCGCCGGCCGGTCACCGATGTGGTGCTCCCGGCGGACATGGTGGTGTCGGCGCGGGAGGGCATCACCCCGGCGGGCCTGGAGCGGATGTCGGCGCAGACCGGCTACTCCCGTTTCCCGGTGATCGACGCCCAGCACCGGATCCTGGGCTACCTGCACGTCAAGGACGCCCTGGACGCGGAGCCGGACGCCCGCGACGAGCCCTTCCCGGTGCCGGCGCTGCGGCCGATCGCCCAGGTGCGGGCGGAGGCCCCGCTGGACGACGTGCTGACCGCCATGCGGCGCAGCCGGACGCACCTGGCCGCCGTCCTGGGGCCGGACGGCGCCATGACGGGCCTGGTCACCATGGAGGACGTGCTGCGCGAGCTGTTCGGCAGGCCGGCTTCCGCCTGACGGTTGTGGTCCCCGGCCCTGCGGGGCCGGGGTACTGCCCGGTAGCATCGCTCCCGCCATGGAGATGAATGCCTCTTACACCAGTTTCGTCGCGGTCGGCGACTCCTTCACCGAGGGCATGTCCGACCTGCTGCCCAACGGCTCCTACCGGGGCTGGGCTGACCTGCTGGCCGCCCGCCTCGCGGCGCGCGAGCCGGGCTTCCGCTACGCGAACCTCGCGGTCCGCGGGAAGCTGATCGGGCAGATCGCCGAAGAGCAGGCTCCGGCCGCGGCCGCCATGGGCGCCGACGTGGTCACGCTGGTCGGCGGGCTGAACGACACCCTGCGCCCCAAGGTGGACATGGGCCGGGTCCGGGGCCACCTGGAGGCGGCCGTGGAACTCCTCGCCCCGTCCTGCAAGCACCTCGTCCTGATGCGCTCCCCGGGGCGCAACGGGCCGGTCATGGAGCGGTTCCGTCCGCGCATGGAGGAGCTCTTCACCATCATCGAGGAGCTCGCCGCACGGCACGGCGCCCTCGTGGTCGACCTGTACGGGGCACCCGCCCTCGGCGACCCCCGCATGTGGGACGTGGACCGGCTGCACCTGACGGCCGAGGGCCACCGCCGGGTGGCCGAGGCCGTCTGGCAGACCCTCGGCCTGCCCGCGGAGCAGGACTGGCGCACGGAACTGCCTGCGGCGATGCCCCCGGGCTGGGCGGTACGCCGCTCCCAGGACCTGAGCTTCGCCCGGCAGCACCTGCTCCCCTGGGTCGGCCGCCGCCTGACGGGCCGGTCCTCCGGAGACGGCCGCCCGGCCAAGCGCCCGGAACTCCTCCCTTACGAGCCCGTGCCGCAGGATCGGCTCTCGTAGCAAGGCACAATCGGAGCCGGGGTCCCTACCTGCGTAAACACACAGCGGCGGCCCAAGTAGAATCCCTCCACTGTTCTACGGCGGATCAGATTCTCTCAGTTCAGACGCAGTCTGTATGGCCACGCGAGAGATCAAATCTCACAACTTCTCACAGGATGGCTTTTCGATCCTCGCCGTGGAACACGTCAAGGGCGGCGGCTGCGCCCCTCATGTCCTCGGCTTCGATGGACACGTACTTGCGCTTGGTGAAGGCCGCGTTCGTGTGACCGGCCCACGCGGCGAGGATGACGTCGGGCACGCCACTGAGGGCCAGGGCCTTCAGGACCGAATGCCGCGCGTCGTACAGCCGCACCCGGCGAAGCTTCAGGTCCGCCATCATCTGGTACGCGTACTCGCGTAGCTGCCGCGTGTTCAAAGGGATGCCCAGCTCGTTCACGGCGACGTAGCCGTCGTCGGTGTACGCCTCGCCCGCGAGCTCCTTCTCCTGAGCCTGCCGCACGCGTAGGGCCCGCAGCGCTTCCCACGGACCACGCGGCAGCGGGAGGACCCGCTCGCCAGACGCAGTCTTGGTGTCCTTCTCCAGCACCCGATGATTGCCGATCATCGTGCGCGTCTGATTGATGGAGAGCAGACCGTCCTCGAGGTCGACGTCGACCCATCGCACGCCGCACACTTCGGCCGGCCGAAGCCCCATCAGCGACAGCAACAGCGGCGCGAACAGACGGTCCTGATGGATGCCGCGGATGAACGTCTGCACTTCCGCCACGGTCCACGGCTTGACCCTCTCGCGCTCCCGCTTGTCCGTCTTCTTGTCAGCAAGCGAAGGACGCACCTCGGCAGCCACGTTGACAGCGACCAGTTTGCGGACGACAGCCCGGGACAGCGCACCCCGTAGCCGGGTCAAGACCCCCTCGACCGTAGACACCATCAGGCGCGTGCCCTTCTCGCCGCCCTTGCGGCGGCCGGCGGCCACCAGCTCATCAACGAAGTCGCGCACGTCATCCTCGGTCAGCTCCTGCAGGCGGATATGCCCGAGCTGGTCGTAGACGTGCACCAGGGCCAGGCGGTACGTGCGGATCGTCGTCTCCTCGACGTCGCGCCGCTTATACTCCAGCCACTGGTCAAGCCACTCCCCCAACGTGATCTTGTTAGGGACAATCAGTGTCCCCGCCGACCGCCCCGCCTCGATCCGCGCACGCTCCGCCTTGACTTCCGTCTTGGTGTCCTTGGTGATCGTGAGCTGAATCCGCTTGCCGTTCTCATCGTGGCCGGCGTCGACCACAGTCCGATAGCGGACCTTGCCGTCACGCAGCACGATCCGCTTGGGCTCAGCCATCGCTGGCCTCGTCCTCACTCCGTAGGTGCTGGAGCGCGGTCGTCAACTGCACGAGCGCCGCCTCGATGCCGTTGATCCTGTCGGCGCGATCCTTTGCCGGAGGCAGGAACATGCGGCCCTGCTCGGCCTCTGGCAGCTCGGACTGGAACTGAATGATGTTCGCCCCAGGCAAGGGCCAGTGTCCGCGGATCCATCCCCGAGTGTGGTCGACGTCGTTCGTCCTGGTTGGAGTTACCTGGTACGCATCGTCGTCCGCGTCGATCGGTAGCAACAGGTGCACTGGTGCCACATTGAGGGCCGCGCCCAGGGTGAGCCATTCGGTCAGCGTGAGGTTCTGCCGGCTGCCGTTCTCCAGCTTGGCCACAGTGCTGCGTTCCCAGGCGACGCCCTGCTCGGTCATGCGCTTTGCCAGCTGGTCAGCAGTAAGGCCGCGCCGCTGGCGTACCTCTCGCACGCGTTTGGCGACGGTCTCTGTAGGTGTCCACGCTTCATTGTGTGCCATGAGAGGACACTAGTGGGCACTTGCAGAACGCGCAACGGTGGGGCACGATAGCGCGCAACGGGCTTCCATTGCCCGTCAGTGTTCTTTGAGAGCACATGCATGCGCCTTGAAAGAACAAGGAGTGAAGGCATGTCCCTGACTTCGCTGCCCCGAAGGCCGCTCGCCACCGTCCCGGACCTGGCCGAGCACTACGGAGTTCCGGAGAAGACCATCCACCGCTGGCACCAGACGCAAGCCTGCGTCGGGCCGCTCATGTTTCGAGTAGGGAAGTACCTGCGCGCCCGCTGGGACGACGTCGACCGCTACGACGCCGAGCAGGCCGAACGGGGGCGGGCAGCGTGACCAAACCCTCGCAGCCCACCCTCGCCGACATCCGCAAGTGGCCGGCCACGGTCAGCGTTGAGCAGGCCGCTACGGCCATCGGCTGCAGCAAGAGTCACCTGCACGAACGGATCAAGCGCGGCGATAGCCCGGTCAAGACGATCCCGCTCGGAGCGCGGCACGTAGTTGTCACGGCCGACCTGGTGCGCCTGCTCTCGGGAGAGGACCGGGCCGCCGCATGACCACTGAACGCGAAGAGACCCGCCAGCTGCACACTGGCGGGTCTCAGAAAGTCTCCGCGGCTAGCGGGTCGACTGCGCCCAGCTTGCCACAGGAGCGGCCCCACATCGACCCCGGCGACATCGTGGCCCTGTGGGCGGAAGCGCGCACCGCGTTCTACGCCGACGAGTTCCCGCCCTACGGCAGCAAGGCCTGGCGTGCCCTCCGGCCCGACGACCCGAGGCGCCTGGCCGGCGCACTGGACGCCGCCGAGAAGTGGCGCAAGTACGGCGACGAGGACGCACTCCTTCAGTGGTTCCGGGACGCGTTCAGCCGCGGCTACGGGGCCGATGGCATCCCCGCCGCCGTACTTGCCGAGCGGCGTAAGCCCCGGCCCGCACACGCCCTCAAGGCCACCCCGGGTTGGCCGCCCATCCGAATCCCCGGCGGCAACGGCCGCTACCTCACCCCGATCCCCGAGAGGAGGGCAGCATGAGCGAACAGACCCTCCCTCAGGCACCAGCGCTCAGGGTCGTCCCCCGCCCCCGCCCCGAGCAGCACCGCGGACACCTCCGCATGGCCGAACGCTTCACAGAGGAGCACGCCGACAGCCTCCGGCACGTCCACGGCATCGGCTGGCACTACTGGACCGGCTCCCGCTGGTACCTCGACGAGCAGCGCGTCGACATCCAGGCCGCCGTTCGTACCACAAAGCGGGCCCTCGCCGAGTGCATGGAGATGGACAAGGGCAGCGAGCGTGACGCGCTGTATGCCGACGTCCGCAAGTCCGAGTCCGCCGCCGGCGTCGAAGGCATGCTCAAGCTGGCTGGGGCGCTCAAGCCCATCAGCACCGCGGCCCGGCACCTCGACTCCGACCCCTACCTGTTCAACACCCCCGGGCAGACCGTCGACCTCGAGAAGGGACAGGCGTACAGCAACAGCCGGGACGACCTCATCACCAAGGTGGCCGGCGCCGCCCTCACAGGCGAGGTGAACGACGAGTGGGAGGCGTTCCTCAAGCGGATCCTTCCCGACGAGGATGTCCGGGCGTTCGTACAGCGGCTCTTCGGCTACGCGATGCTCGGCAAGCAGACCGAGCACGTCATGCCGATCTTCACCGGAACTGGCGCCAACGGCAAAGGCACCATCCGCGACGCGGTCATGGCCGCCTTCGGCGACTACGCGATCGAGGTCGACCCTGCCCTGCTCATGCAGTCCAAGCACGACCGGCACGGCGCTTTCAAGATGCGCCTGCGCGGCGCCCGGCTGGCGTTCTGCTCGGAGACTGAGAAGGGACGCAAGTTCGCCGAAGCCACCATGAAGCGGCTCGTCGGTGGTGACCCCATCGAAGCGAACTACATGCACAAGAACCCGATCACCTTCGACCCCTCCCACGCCCTGATCATGCTCACCAACCACCTGCCGGAGGTCTCCGGCGACGACCCCGCGGTGTGGCGGCGCATCCTCGTCGTCCCATTCGACGTCGTCATCCCGGAAGAGGAGCGCGATGGGGGTCTGCCCGGCCGGCTGAAGGCCGCGGCTGCCGCGGTCCTCTCCTGGGTGTACGAGGGATGGCAGGCCTACCAGAAGCAGGGCCTCAACCCGCCCAAGGCTGTCCGGGTGCGGACCGAGCAGTACCGCACGGACAGCGACTCTCTGGGCCGCTTCCTCACTGAGCGGACCATCTCCACCTCGCACGGCTACGTCCGCTCGGCGGAGCTCTTCGAGGCATGGTCCGACTGGTGCCATAAGACCGGCGTCGAGCGCGAAGACGTGGGCAACGCCGTCACCTTCGCCGCCTCCATGCAGACCCGCGGGTTCGAGAAGAAGGCCCGCAACGTAGGAGCCGTATGGCTCGGCCTCGTGCTCGCTGGCGACGAGGAGGACGAAAGCCTCTGACCTGCGGAAGTGGTGGGTAGTGGTGGGTCTCCCAATAACTCCCATGCGCGCACGCGTAGGAAGCAGCGGAAAACCCACCACTACCCACCACCCACCACCCACCACCACCCAGGAGCCGACCATGACCGCCACCCCAGCAACGTCATCGCCTTCATCACCCTCGCCCTGCCCACCGCGCAAGGCGCCACCGACGCCCAGCAATTCGAGATCGGATAAGCCGCCCTCGACCTCGCCGAGGAAGACCCCGCGGGCGCCGTCACCGCCCTCGGCGCGATCGTCCTCGCCCTGCTCGGCGACCTAACTCGAGCTACCGGACGTACCACTCAAGGCCTATGGCAGGAGAGGGCACTGGCCCTCGCCCAGACGGAAGAGAGCACACCATGACCGGATTCAAGACCGCCGACGACCTCAAGCAGGAAGTTCACGAGCTCGCCTACGACATCGTCCGCGGCCGCCGGAACCTCACCCACACCCAGATCCTGGCCGAACTCGAAGCCCTCGTCCTCGGCGTCGCCGCCGAACGCGACCAGCTCGCTGCCCAACTCACCCGAACCCAGGTCGAGACCGCCGCCAACCCGAACGTCGAGGAGACCCGATGAAGATCAGCTACAGCCAGGCCACAAGCAGCACTGCCACCCCCGTTGTCGAGCAGCTCCGCGCCGACGACCTCCGACTCCCGGCCGGGTCCTGCAAGGAGATCTTCGACTGGTGCCCGCCCGCCGCGCGCAGCGTCCGCACCCTGTCCCCCTGCACCCGCGACGCCGGCCACCCCGGTTCGCACACCAACGAACACGGCACCTCGTGGAGCAGCGACACGCAGAACCGGGCCACCCCTTCCGCCCCCGAGCACAGGAGTACTCTCGTGACCAACCGCACCGACGCCACCCGCCGCGCCCTCATGGACGCCCACAGGGCCCGCATGGAAGCCCAGCAGCGTGGCGTACAGCTCCCCGTCACCAGCTGGGGCGCCGTTGCCACCCCCAACCAGTCGAAGCCCGTCAGCGCTGGACTCCAGGCCGCGAAGCTGGCAAGCCAGGGGTTTGGCACCGGGTGGTCCACTCCCCAACTCGTCACCGTCATCGCCAACCTGGCGGAAGCAGGCAAGTCAATGGGCGCGCACATCCGCCGCCGGAACGCCCGCGTCAGCCACACCCGGCACGCGCAGCTGGAGCACATCAACTACCTCGCCTACGCCGCGAACCTCTCACTGGTTCCCGGCGTAACCAACCTGGCCGGCCAGCAGGCCGCAGCCGAGAAGCTGCGGGCGGCCATCTGGAAGCTGGCCTCTGAGCTGGCTGCCGACGAACGGACCTCGGCCAAGACCGCCGTACTGGCGAAGACCGAGAAGCTGCAGCAGCAGGCACCGCGCAAGCCGCACCCCTGGTTCCCGGGGCAGAGCGTGGCCTGACCCTCAGACCGGAGCGGGGCGTCAAACCAGCTCCTCATGCCTCGCAAGGTGGCGAGGGGTGTCTGACCCTATGACCCGCCTGCGTCCCGCCCCTACCGCTGCCCCTCCGTCCACGGGGCGTGAGGGGCAGCGGCCTGCCCGCACCAGACGTCGCGCTGGGTCACATAAGCAGGACTTTCGATTGCTTTGGCCCGCCAGAACGAGGGGGCCACGGCACCCATCGACCGCACAGGGGGAGGGAGTGGGTCGAAAGTCCAGCGACCCCATGGGCGACCCAGACGCCCTTGTCGCTCTGTTTTGCGCGTGGACGCTTTTCAAGATGCCGCTAATCACCCTGAACCTCCAACTCGGTAAATAGCGACTCTGCGTAGCGTTGCTCAGAGTGACCATGCCGCTTGATCATCTGACCCTCGAAGGAGTGCACCATGTTCGGAACAGTCGCGGCTCACATGCGAGAACCTTCACCGGGAGGGCCTACCCCCCGCAATGACGTATTGCTCGGCTGGTGCGCATCGTCGCATGTCACCACCCTGTTCCTTGACTCCGTGGCCCGCCTGTACGAGAGCGACCGCGCACGGGAGCGGATCGCAGGGCACCTGACTTATCTCGGCGGGCCGGACCTTCGCGTGTCGCGTACCGTCCTCACCGAGAGCCTCCTGGCGCACGGCGCACCCTGGCTGCTGCAGGTCGACACCGACATGGTCTTCACCCCGGACGACTTCACAGCCTTGCTCGCCGTTGCGGACGCGCAGGCCTGCCCAATCGTGGGCGGCCTCTACACCGGCTACACGCCCCACAATGGCGAGACGATCCCAGTTGTTTGTAAGCACTTCTTTTGGGACCAGAGTTCCGAGTTCTTTTGGCTCCAGTGAGCGGGTGCTGGGGGCGTGCGGGAGGTGGGTTCACGCCCCC
>NZ_JBHXNP010000166.1:0-11865 GCF_042719495.1 Streptomyces sp. NPDC058525 | reverse complement strand
TGTACTGGACGTACTTGCGTGGTCCGACAACGCGGCGAGGTGCCGTGCCTGGGGGCACCTCCCAGCGGTAGCTGGGGGAGCGTCGCGACCCGGTGGACCTTCCCGGTCACAGCACTAGGGTGGGCGCATGGAGTCCTACACCATCGGGCAGGCCGCGCGTCTGCTGGGCGTGAGCGTCGACACCGCCCGGCGGTGGGCGGACGCCGACCGCTTCCCCACCCGCCGGGACGGCAAGCGCCGCATCGTCGACGGCCCCGACCTGGCGGCGTTCTGCGTCGAGGCCGCGCAGGAGGCCTCGTCCGCCGAGGACGCGGACGCCCCGTACACCTCGGCCCGCAACGCCTTCCCCGGGATCGTGACCGGGATCAGGCTCGGCGATGTCGCGGCCCAGGTCGAGGTCCAGGCCGGGCCGCACCGCGTGGTGTCGCTGCTGACGCGGGAGGCCGTCGAGGAACTGGGCCTGGAGGTCGGCATGCGGGCCACCGCCCGGGTGAAGTCGACCAGCGTGCACATCGACCGCGACTGAGCGGCCGGGCGGCCGGAGCCGCGCGCCGCGTGCCCCCAAGGCCCCGGAGCGCAGAAGACCGCGGGGCCCGGCACCTGGTGGTGCCGGGCCCCGCGGCCGTTTCGTACCGGACGGATCAGACCTTGCGCTCACCCGGCCCGGGGGCCGGCATGACGAACGCCGTGAAGATGATCTGCGTCGCGAACATCGCCACGGTCAGCAGACCGCCGCCGAAGAACAGGAAGACCGTCATCGGCAGTAGGCACAGGATGCTCGCGGTGAACCGGAACTGCAGCGGGTCGCCCTTCCTGAGCCGGGCGATCAGCAGGAGCAGGAAGAGCGTCACCCCGCCGATCCCGGCCAGGAAGCCCGGGAGCTCCCTCATGAAGACGAGGAAGGACTCCCCGAAGGACAGCACGCGGCCCTCGTAGCCCGTGGCGCGCGGGGCCACCGCCGAGGCGACGGTCCAGCCCACCGCGAAGGTCGGCACGTAGCGGACCGTGCAGACCAGGAGCCACCAGTACCAGCTGTCCCGCCGGCCGCCGCCGCTCGGGCTGCCGCCGCTCGGGCCGGTGCCGCTCGCGCGGCCTGCGCCGGTCATTCGCATCCCTTCGTGCAGCGGTCGTTCATCCACGTACGGTCCATATTGGTCCAGAGCGGAAGGGACGGCAGACCGCTGGTGTGGGCCATGTCGTCATGGGCGATCCGCTGGGCGCCCTGCCCCTGGCGGTACTGGGTCACCGTCATGTCGGGGTACTTGTCTCCGGTCCTGCGCACCATGCCCTCGTTCGGCGCGATGGTCAGGTGGCCGTCGACCGAGCCCACCGGCATCAGCGGCTGCACGGCGTGCAGGTCCACCTCCAGGGTGTTCGAGTCGCTCTTGCGCGCCTCGATGATGTTGCGCGTCAGCAGCGTGGAATACGAGTTGGAGCCCTCGTTGCCCCAGATCTTCAGCGCGGGCAGCATCTCCGACTTCACGTACTCGGCCTTGTTGCCGCCTCCCATGCCGAGCGAACCGCCCGAGTACTTGACCTTGGGAGCCGTGTGCGAGGGCGCCACCGTGAAGCTGACGTTGCCGCTCGCGGTGTCCCAGAAGACCAGCATCCGGTACGGCGCGCTCGGGTCCGTCGAGTAGCTGCGGTCGTCGCCGATCAGGGCGCCGAGCATGGCGTCCTTGGTGTGGATGAAGAAGCTCACCACGATGACGCCGCGGTCCTCGCCCGCGCCCACGTTGCCGGTCCAGCGCTGGGAGCCCTTCTCCCGCGCACCGTACGCGGCCCGCCAGGCCGACCCGTAGGAGCCGGAGGCCTTCATGCCGCGCTCGATGGTGCGCCGCGCTTCGTTCTGCGCCTTGACGCGCTTGTAGGTCTCCTTCACGTACTCGGGGAGCGGCCGGAAGATCGGCATGAAGCCGCCGGCGAACTGGCCGCTGGGGTCACTGCTGGTGACCGGCGCGTTGTTGGCGTACGCGTAGGCGTTCAGCTGCTGCGGGTCGTTCGAGTCCATGACCGGGTCCACCGAGATGAACCGGCCGTTGGCCGCGTCGTACTCGCGCGCGTTCAGGTGCACCAGGCCGGTGGAGGCGTCGTTCGTGCCTCCCACGAAGCCCTTCTCGCCCGCCCAGGTGCCGGCGGCCGGCTGCGCGCCGCGCGCCGTGCCGAACGGGGTCTGGTTGCGCCGCTTGTAGCCCATCGACATCGCGTCCACCTGCACCTCGTCGGTGTTGTGGTGGTCGCCGAGCAGGTACGCCAGCTTGCCGTCCGAGGTGGCCACGATCGTGGACTGCCCGGCCTTGTAGTAGCGGACGCCGCTCACCTTGGCGGTGGCCACGGTCAGCGTGAGCTCCTGGTTGCCCAGGTACAGGGTGATCTTGTCCGCGTCCTTGCGCAGCAGGCGGTTGCCGTTCGCGTCGTAGACGAAGGAGGACGTCTTGCCGCCGACGGTGGACGTGGCCATGTGGCCTTCGGCGTCCCAGGTCAGCTTCTGGTCGCCCTGCGCGGTGACCCGGCGGGTCGTGTATCCCGCCGCGTCGTACTCGAAGGAGTCCTGGCGGGCGCCGGGGCCGGTCGTGGAGACCTTGTCCAGGGCGTGCGGCCGGTTCGCGCCCGGCTGCGGGTAGGCGGAGTTGCGGGTGACGTCCTTGGCGGGGTCGCCCGCCGGGTCGTGCTTGACCTCCTGGGTGCGGTTGCCCACGGCGTCGTAGGTGTACGAGTACCAGTACGGGTCCACCCCGCCGACCTTGGGCTTGGTGGGCGTGCCGGCCGTCGGCTTGAGCGCGCAGGCGTCCGTGGACGCCCAGGCGTGCGTCATGCGGCGCGCGTAGTCGTAGGTGAAGCACTGGTCGTCCGCGACGGTCTTGTCGTCGCGGTCGTTGCGGATCCGGGTGATGTTGCCCGCGGGGTCGTAGCCGTAGACCTTGTTGTCGATGGTCTGCGGGCCGCTCGCCTCGCGGTCGTTGAGGACGCTGCTGAGCCGGCGGGTGTGGTCCTCGTAGGTGTACGTCTGGACCGTGCGGCCGCCGATGTCGCCCAGGACCGTCTGGAGGACCTCGCCGAAGGGCGAGTACTGGCTGCCCAGCGAGTAGACGTCGGTGCCGTTGCCGACCGAGGTCGGCAGGCCGAACTCGGTGTAGCCGTTGCGGACCGTCTCGGCGGCGAGGCCGCCGCCGGCCGGGTAGGCGGTCGTGGCGGTCAGGCCGGTGTTCGGGGTGAAGGTGGTGGAGAAGGTGTAGCTTCCCGCCAGCTTGCCCTCGGCGCCCGGGACGGTGACCGTCGAGCCGGTGGCCCGGCCGCCCGCGTCGTAGCCCTTGACCGCGGTGGTGTAGGCATTGCCCTTCTCGTAGCGCGTCGAGGAGGTCAGCTTGCCGATGCCGCCCGGCAGGGTGTCGTAGACCCACTCGGCGAGCTTCTCGCCGGTGGCGGTGTTGTCCTTGAACGTGGCGGTGCGGCGGCCCAGTTCGTCGTAGCGGTGGGCGACCTTGACGCCGCGGGCGTCGGTGGTGGTGGCCACCTTGCCGTCGGCGGTGTAGGTGTTCTCGACCGCGCCCTTGTCGGGGTCGGTGGTCTTCACCTGGTGGCCGCGCCGGTCGTAGTCCGTGGTCCAGGCGTTGCCGGCCGCGTCCACGAGGCGGGTGATGCGCTCGTCCGCGTCGTACGTGTACTTGAGGGAGTCGTACGCGGAGGCCGGGGCGCCGAGGACGGGGTTGCCGTCCTTGTACTGGCGCAGCTCGGCGACCTTGTCCTGCGCGTTGTACAGGGCGAGGGACGCGGTGCCGCCCTGCGGCGGGACGCTGGCGACCCAGTTGCCGCCGTAGGTGGTGGAGGAGCGCCACTTCTCGACGCCCTTGGAGAGGGTGATCGCGGCCGTGACCCGGCCCTGGCCGTCGAACTGCGTGACGGTCTGGGTCGGGATCTGGTTGTCGGCGACGGACAGCAGGACGGTGGCCGCCGGCTGGTCGTTGTAGTACTCGCCGTTGGTCTTGTACTCGCGGCCCTGGCTGTCGAAGAAGGTGTCCTTCACCAGCCGGCCGGTGCCGCCGTGGGCGTCGGTCTGCGTCTGGCGCTTGCGCAGCAGGCCGTCGTAGAGGGTGATCGCCGAGCGGTACTTGCCGTTCTCCAGCAGGGTCTTCGCGGTGACGGCCGTCGGCGCGTTGTTGCGCGTCAGGTAGTCGAAGGTGACGTCGGCCGGCTGGGTGGTGTCACGGCCGGGCCGCCAGGCGGCGGTGAGCTGGCCGAGGGCGTTGTACTTCTGGCGGGTGATGCGGCCGGAGACGTCGGTGACGTCGAGCGGCAGGCCGCGCAGGCCGTCGAAGGTGGTGACGGTGGTCTGCGCCTTGGCGTTGGTCGCCGTGGTCTTGGTGGACTGGGCGCCGGTCGCCGGGCTGTAGGCGGTGCTGGTCTTGTTGCCGGCGGCGTCCGTCTGCTCCAGCGGACGGCCGTACGCGTCGAACTTGCCGGTGCTGACGGTGGCGAACACCGGCGTGGCTCCGTCGTACCGCTCGAGCTCCTCGACCTTGGTCGGGTGGCCCTGGCCGTGGACCGGGCCGGTGCCGTGCGCCTTGGAGTCGTACGAGGTGCGGACCTCGGTCAGGGTGTTCGCCGGGGTGGCCGGGGTGGCGCAGACGGCCGAGGACCGCTGGACGGTCGCCGGGTAGGAGAGCATCCAGTTCGCCGTGTCGGCGGCGGCGAAGGTGGTGCGGGTGCACGCCTCGTCGCCGGAGACGGCGATGTCGCCCTCGTCCGACACGCTGGTGACCTGGCCGTACTGGTCGAAGGTGGTGCCCGACCGGGTGGTCCGCCAGTTCCCCGGGGACAGCAGGAGGTAGCCCGTCTGCGTGTCCTGGTTGGTCTGGTGGGCCTTCAGGTCCGTGGTGCCGGCGCGGGTCTGGCTCGCGGTCTCGCGGGACCAGGGCTTGGCGACGGCGGTGGCGGCGATGGTCCCGCCGGCGCCGTCCTTGTCGTAGTCCGAGGTCTCCAGGGTCATGCCGGCGTACTGCTCGGCGTCGGTGAACGCGTTACCGAAGGAGTCGGTCACCTGGGCGCCGGCGATGCCCCGCAGGTAGCGGGCCTCGGTGAGCGTCTTGTTCGCGGTGCCGGTGCGGGTGCGGACCTTGCCCCAGCCGCGGAAGTCGCTGAAGGCGCGGTGCTTGTCGAGGGTGAACTCGTTGGTGTCCTTGGCCCAGGCGATGCCGCCGAGGTACTCGTACTCGGTGACCGAGGCCGTGGAGCCGGCGACCTTGTCGTTCTCGGTGATCTTGGTGACGGCGTACTTGTGGAAGAAGTCCTTCACCGGCTCGCTGCCGCCGTCGGGCGTCCACCAGTTGGGGTAGCAGCGCTTGGTGTTGGTGGCGTCCGGCGCCGGGGTCTGCCCGGCCACGCACTCGGCGGCCGAGTAGGAGACGAGGGTGTCGGAGCCGGTCTCGCTGCTGATCCGGGTGATGCGGAACTTGTTCAGCGGCGGACGGCCCTCGGCGGCGTCCACGCGGTTGGCCATCAGCGTGCCGCCGAAGTCGACCTTGGGCAGCGTCACCGGGGTGGTGGCGGACTTGCCGGTGCGCGTGATGTTGGACAGCCACAGGCCGTTGCCGCCGGCGTCACCGGTGTCCGGGAACTGCTGGCCCAGGGTCCAGCCGTCGACGTCCTGGTACGCACCGCCCTTGAGCACCTGGGTGGAGACGCTGGTCAGGCGCTTCTTGGACCAGAAGCTCGGGGCACCGTTGATGCAGTCCTTGTTCAGCTCGCACTGCTGGTCGACGGGGGTGTCGGGCCAGTTGTCGGCGTGCGCCTTGTCGAAGGCGCAGTCGGCGGCGGAGCCCAGGCAGCGGTCGGAGACGCCGAAGTTGACCTTGGCCGGGGCGCTCGCGGCGTAGACCTGTCCGGCACGGTGGCCGTACTCGATGCGGGTCAGGTGACCGGCGCGGTCGTAGGTGGCGGAGCCCTTGGGCATGGTGGTCATGCCGGCCGAGTTCTTCGCGTAGACGTTCTCCTCCTTGTCGTAGAAGAAGGCCATCGCGTTGCCGTGTGGGTCGACCACGTAGTCCAGGTTCCAGCGCCAGCCCTGGTCCTTGACGGAGTTCGCGAACGAGGTGCCGTGGCCCGGCTCGCCGGCGTGGTTGCCGAAGACCGGCACGGTGAGCGTCGAGTCGGTCTCCTCCTTGCCGGTGGTCCAGCCGGGCAGGCGGTTCTTGCCGAACCAGTACTGGGTGCCGTCGGGGGTGGTGACCCGCCAGTACTCGTTGTTGTCGTCGCCGTTGGCGGTGTCGGTGGCGCTGCCGGTCAGCTGCTCGACGCGCGAGCCGTCGTCCTTGGCCGACTTCCAGGCGCCGCTCGTGGCGTCCTTGACGAGCGGGGTGTTCTGCCCGTTGAGGGACAGCACGGCGTTCTCGGACTTCCAGCAGACGTCGCCGGTCTTCTCCGGGGCGTTGGTCCCGCTGCCCTTGTCGTCGCGGCAGCCCATGTACTGGCGCTCGATGAAGCCCATCTCCATCGACCAGCCCTCGCCGACCCAGGAGGGCTGGCTGTTGGCGGAGGCCGTACGGCCGTCCACGGACGAGGAGTTGTAGCTGAGGGCGACCTTCGGTGCCAGGGGGCCCGGCACCGGGGGCATGGCCATCGGGTACGACCAGGCGAACCCGCCGTGGTTGCCGCCGGCGGTCCAACTGCCGGACGGGGACAGCGAGGTGGCCTTGAAGTCACCGGCCGCGCCGTCCGGGGAGGCGGCGGCCGCGAGGACGGTGCCACCGCCGAAGGCCATGGCGCCCGCGGCCATCGGGGCGGCCATCGGGGCGGCCATCGCGGCCGGGTCCTGGGTGCCGGCGGCCTTGGCGGCCTTGGCGTCCGGGGCCACGTCGACCTCGGCGGTCAGGACCCCGGTGGCGGCGTCGTTGTGCGTGGCGAGCGGCTTGAAGGCCTTGCACTCGGGCTTGTCGGGCGTGGTCAGGGCGCACGCCGGGAGCTGCACGAGCCGGAGCCGGGAGCCCCAGTCGGCTCCGTAGGCGTGGCGGAATCCGCTGTAGTCGAGCTGTACGGAGGCGCGTCCGGAGGCGTTCTCGCCGTCGGTGCGGCTGACGGTGAGCAGGACACCGTCGATGCCGGCCTTCGCCGCGGCCTTCCGGTCCTCGACCTTGACGTGCAGCTTGCCGGGGGCGCTGGCCTCCGGCGTACGGCCCTGCGGGGCGGCGGACTTGCCGGGCGCCGCGGCCTTGGCGTTCGACTGCGCGCCCAGGGGCGGCGCGGCCGGCGGCGCGGTCAGCGGGGCGACCGCGACCGGGAGGCCCTTGACGGGGGTGTGGGCGGGGCCCGGTATCCCGTCGGCGTCCGGGCCGTCGGCCAGCGACCGGGCGGCGGGGGCGGGTGCGCCGAGCACGGCGTCGCCCTCCGCGGCGGCCGGCCAGCTGACCTTCTTCCGCTTCCAGGGCTTCTTGTCGGTCTCGCTGACCGGTGACGTACCGCGCTTGCCGAACGCGGCGCCCTTCACCGAGCCGGTCTTCTGGACCGCGCGCGGCTCGAATCCGTCGAGCCCCTCGGCCGACGGTCCCCCCTCGGGAACGCACGACACCAGCAGGGCTCCGCAGAGCACCGCGCTGACGACGCCCGCGCCTTGGCGCAGCAGCTTTCCTCTGCGGGATGAAGAACTTCCCCGCCCCCTTGGCGTCCCGTTTTCAGAACGGGAAGCCCCCACCGTGAATCTCATCACGCCGAAACAACTCCATGTACAGGTCAAGTTCGCACCGAGATCTGGGTGCGGCCTCGGGAACGTACACCAAGATTTCTTACGTAAAGAGCAAAGTGAGCTTGGTCTCAGGGCGCCCGCCATTTGTTCCGGGAACAAATTCCCAATCCGGACACTCTTTGACAGGTCGCACACCTTCGGTAGGCATACGAACGCCCCCAACCGGACATCACGGGGCAATGCATCGCGCTAATTGACGCTGAGTCACATGAGGAAGCTGTGGCTCCGCTGTGAAGATCCCCGCATACTTCCCTCGGCTGATACTCGGCCAACTCTTATCAAGGGATTACCGGCCGCAAAGCAGCCGTAATCGTCAGCCAATGTGGGGTGGAATCCGGTGAAGGTACCTGGAGCGGCCGGGGGTCGGCGAAGGCGCCGCCTTTCGGCGGCAGTTGTCGCGGCCGCGCTCGGCGCCGGCATAGCGGTGCCGCTGGCCCTCGCGCCCGCGGCGGTGGCCGCCGACGCGCCCGGGGACGCCACGGCACGCGCCGAGGCGGCGGCCCGCGAGGCAGCGGCCCGGGCCGCGAACGGGACGCCGGCGAACGGGACACCGGCGAACGGCACGCCCGCGACCGGGACGCCCGCCGGCGGCGCGTCCGCCGACGCCGCGGCCAAGGCCGAGGCCGGCCCCGGCGAGGCGCGGGCCTCCGAGCAGGCCCAGGCGAGCGGCAAGCCCGTCGAGGTCGCCGAACAGCGCGACGAGTACACCCAGGTCATCGCCAACCCCGACGGCAGCTTCACGTGGAAGCAGTACGTCCGGCCGGCCTTCACCAAGGTCGACGGCACCTGGCAGAACACCGACGCGACGCTGGAGGAGACCGCGGACGGCCGGATCACCCCCGCCGCCGCCACCTTCGGCATCTCCTTCTCCGGCGGCGGCACCACCCCGCTCGCCACCCTCCAGCGGGAGGGCAAGACCATGTCCCTCAGCTGGCCCGACGCCCTGCCGGAGCCCCGGATCGAGGGCGAGACCGCCCTCTACCCCGAGGTGCTGCCCGGCGTGGACCTCAAGCTGGTCGCCGCCGTGGACGGCTTCGCCCAGCACCTCGTCGTCAAGACGCCCGAAGCCGCGAAGAACCCGCGGCTCGCCAAGCTCACCTTCGGCCTGAAGAACAAGGGCCTGGGCCTGAAGGCGGACGCCAAGGGCGCGCTCAAGGCCGTGGACACCGAGGGCGACGCACTGTTCAGCGCCCCCACCCCCGCGATGTGGGACTCCTCCCACCTGTCCACGACCGAGGCCGCCGAGCTCACCGCGGGCGGCACCCCGGAGGAGCTCACGCCCCCGGCCCGGTCGGCCGACATGGGTGCCAAGGTGACCGGCGACAGCCTCACCATCACCCCGGACACCGGGATGCTCACGGACCCGAAGACCGTCTTCCCGGTGGTCATCGACCCGATCTTCTCCGGCGGCAACCGGGTCAACTGGGCCATGGCGTACAAGCAGGACGGTACGAACCTGGCCAACACCGCCTACTGGAACGGCGGCAGCTTCACCGACAAGCTCGCCCGGGTCGGCCACGAGACGCAGACCAACGGCACGGCCCGCTCGTTCTTCCAGCTCAACACCAACGGGCTGGCCGGCGCGCGGATCATGAGCGCCACCTTCAACGTCTTCAACACCTACTCCTGGTCCTGCACCGCCACCCCGGTGGAGCTGGGCTGGACCGGTCCCATCGGCACCGGCACGACCTGGAACAGCCAGCCGTCGTGGAACAGGACCCTGCAGACCAAGAGCTTCGCGCACGGCTGGGGCGACAGCTGCAAGGCCGCCGGTGAGGACTTCGCCGCCGGCGCGCTCAAGGACCTCGTCCAGGACGTGGCCAACGGCGGCGGCACCGACCTCACCCTGGGCCTGCGCTCCGCCGCCTCCCACGAGGGAAGCGCGTCCAGCTGGAAGAAGTTCCAGAACAACCCGCACCTCGAGGTCACGTACAACCGCGTCCCCAAGGTCGACTCCAGCGCCTTCTACCAGGGCCCCTACAGCCCCGGCGGCTCCGGCAACAAGCAGGTGGCCTGCAGCTCCGACCCGGCCACCTGGCCGACCGTCGGCCGCGCCGACCTCGCCCTGACCGCCAAGCTGTCCGACCCCGACGGCGGCAACCTCACCGCGGCCTTCGAGCTGTGGGAGTACGGCGGCGCCACCGTGGCCTCGCCCCGGGCCAACGTGGCCTCCGGCGGCAGCGTCGTCCACGTCGTCGACATCAACACCCTCACCGAGGGCAAGCGCTACAAGTGGTTCGTGCGCGCCGAGGACGGCACCGACGTCTCCGGCTACACCCCGCAGTGCGGGTTCAACGTCGACAAGACGGCCCCGCCGAAGCCCACCGTGGCCTCGGCGGACGGCCTCGCCCTGGACGTGGCCAGCGCCCCGGCCCGCACCGAGCGCAAGGTGAAGTTCACCTCCAAGGACCCGCTCGGCGGCGTGGACGGCTTCTGCTACAGCCTCAACACCCCGCTGCCCGTGGCCAACGACAAGTGCGCCGGCGGCACCTTCGTCAAGGCCGACGCGAACGGCTCCGCAACGGTCTCGCTCAAGCCGAGCCTGTGGCCCAACAACCGGCTGCACGTCCAGGCGTACGACCTCTACGGCAACACCTCGCTGTACGACGGCAACGGCCCGGCCACCGACACCACGCTGATCGTCACCCAGGCCCCCGCCTTCGTCCGCACCCCCGACGGCCGGGTCCGCGGCGACCTGCCCGGCGACCTCAACGGCGACGGCCACGTGGACCTGGTCGCCACCGACGACACGGGCAAGCTGATCCTCTATCCGGGCAAGGGCGACGGCCGGCACACCGACGGCCAGGTCCTGCCCGGCCTCGGCGAGTGGAACGGCGCGCAGATCGCCCACCGCGGCGATGTCATCTCCGCCGTCGACGGCCAGACCAAGGACGGGTACGAGGACTACTTCGCCCGGATCGGCAACAAGCTCTACCTGTACCCGGGCGACGGCAACGGCGCTCCGATCGTCGGCGGCCGCAAGGAGCTGATCCACCCGACCGGCAAGGACTCCGGCCCGCTCAAGGGCGCGGGCGACAAGTGCGTGGACGTGGCGAACAGCGCCACCGCCAACGGCACCGCCATCCAGTACTACGTCTGCAACGGCACCACCGCGCAGCAGTTCCAGCTCACCGGCAAGGCCCTAAAGGTCCTCGGCAAGTGCGTCGACGTCCCGTGGGGCCGCGGCGGCAACGGCACGCAGGTGCAGCTCTTCGACTGCAACGGCTCCCCCGCGCAGCACTGGGTGGACCGCGGTGACGGCTCGCTGCTCAACCCGGTCACCGGCCTCTGCTTCGACCTGCCGGGGGCCAACACCGCCAACGGCACCCGCCTGGCCATCTACCAGTGCAACGGCACCGGGGCCCAGCAGTGGAACGTCCCGGGCAGCTGGGCCGGCGCGAGCGGCATCATGGCCCCGGGCAACTCCGACGGCATGCCCGGCAATGACCTGATCGTCATCGAGGGCAACGGCCTGGTCCACTACACCGGAACCATCGAGGGCCCGCTGGCGATGGAGACCGGCACCTACAAGCTCAAGCCGGGCAAGAACCCCGGCGGCAGCGGCTGGGGCTCCTACGACGTGGTCGCGCTCGGCGACGTCAACGGCGACGCCGTCCCCGACCTGATGGGCCGCTGGCGGGGCACCGACACCGCCAACGGCGAGTACGGGAAGCTGTGGCTGTACCCGGGCGTCCAGGCCGACGACGGCCAGGGCGGCACCGACTACCGCATCGGCACCCGCAGCCAGTACGGCGGCGCCGGCTCCTGGCACCCCGGCAACGTCCTGAAGTTCGCGGGCGCGGCCAACGTCCAGGGCCAGGTCGTGGACCAGGGCACCTACAAGCAGTTCGTGCCCACGGCCGGACAGGAGACCGCGGACTTCTGGGCCACCCTGGGCGGCGGCACCAGCGGCACGGGAGTCCTGCGCTTCTACCCCGGCACCCCCACCCTGCACGGTTCCCCGACCGTGGTCGGCGACGGCTCCTGGGCCACCCGGATCACCGGCATCTTCTGACCGGCAGGACCGCAAGGACCGGACGCCACCGGTCCGCCCCGCTGCCCCCGGGCGGGCGGCGCCCCCCCCCGGCCCGCCCGGGGCGGCACGGGGGGTAGCCGAAGGGGGAAAAACG
>NZ_JBHXNP010000165.1:0-12117 GCF_042719495.1 Streptomyces sp. NPDC058525 | reverse complement strand
CGCCCACCTCACCGACACACGCAGGGCCCGCACCCGCACCAGCCACTTCGCAGCACTTCGCCCCGCCGAGCCGAAGCTCGACGGGGCGAAGTAGACCCCCGAATAAACCAACAGCATCGGAATTCCGTGCGGGGGCCGGGCTTTTGGCCGCTGTGGGCTCAGGCGCCTACTTGGCGGACTTGGCGCGCGACGCGGTGCGCGAGCGCTCCTTCTGGTCCAGGACGACCTTGCGGATGCGGACGGCCTCCGGGGTCACCTCGACGCACTCGTCGTCGCGGCAGAACTCCAGGGACTGCTCCAGGGAGAGCTTGCGGGGCGGGATCACGTTCTCCGTGTTGTCCGCGGAAGCCGCACGCATGTTGGTGAGCTTCTTCTCCTTGGTGATGTTGACGTCCATGTCGTCGGAGCGCGAGTTCTCGCCGACGATCATGCCCTCGTACACCTCGGTGCCGGGCTCGGTGAACAGGACACCGCGCTCCTGCAGGTTGATCATCGCGAACGGCGTGACCGCACCCGAGCGGTCCGCGACCAGCGAACCGTTGTTACGGGTGACCAGCGGGCCGAACCACGGCTCGTGGCCCTCGTGGATCGAGTGGGCGATACCGGTACCGCGGGTGTTCGTCAGGAACTCCGTGCGGAAGCCGATGAGGCCGCGGGACGGGACGACGAACTCCATGCGGACCCAGCCGGAGCCGTGGTTCGACATGTTGTCCATGCGGCCCTTGCGGACGCCCATGAGCTGCGTGACGGCGCCCATGTGCTCCTCGGGGACGTCGATCGTCATGCGCTCGACCGGCTCGTGCACCTTGCCGTCGACTTCCTGCGTGACGACCTGCGGCTTGCCGATGGTCAGCTCGAAGCCCTCGCGGCGCATCTGCTCGACCAGGATGGCGAGCGCGAGCTCACCGCGGCCCTGGACCTCCCAGGCGTCCGGGCGCTCGGTGTCGAGGACGCGGAGCGAGACGTTGCCGATCAGCTCGCGGTCCAGACGGTCCTTGACCTGGCGGGCGGTGACCTTGCGGTCCTTGACCGCGGACTTGGCGTCCGCGCCCTTGCCGGTGCCGCCGCGGCCGACCATCGGGGAGGTGTTCGTACCGATGGTCATGGAGATCGCCGGCTCGTCGACCGAGATCAGCGGGAGCGCGATCGGGTTCTCCGGGTCGGCCAGGGTCTCGCCGATCATGATCTCGGGGAAACCGGCGACCGCGCAGATGTCACCCGGGCCCGCCACCTCGGCCGGCTTGCGGGTGAGCGCCTCGGTCATCATCAGCTCGGTGATGCGGACGTTCGAGATGGTGCCGTCACGCTTGATCCACGCGACGGTCTGGCCCTTGCGCAGCTCGCCCTGCTCGACGCGGACGAGCGCGATGCGGCCGAGGAAGTTGTCGGCGTCCAGGTTGGTGACGTGGGCCTGGAGCGGGGCCTCCTCGTCGTACACCGGGGCCGGGACGTGCTCCAGGATGGTGGAGAAGAACGGCTCCAGGTTGGTGCTGTCCGCCGGGACGGTGCCGTCCTCGGGCTTGGTCAGCGAGGCGACGCCGTCACGGCCGCACGCGTAGACGATCGGGAACTCGATCTGGTCCTCGTCCGCGTCCAGGTCAAGGAAGAGGTCGTACGTCTCGTTGACGACCTCGTCGATCCGGGAGTCCGGACGGTCCGTCTTGTTGATGCAGAGGATGACCGGCATCTTCGCCTGCAGGGCCTTGCGCAGGACGAAGCGGGTCTGGGGCAGCGGACCCTCGGAGGCGTCCACCAGCAGAACGACGGCGTCCACCATCGACAGACCGCGCTCGACCTCGCCACCGAAGTCGGCGTGGCCGGGGGTGTCGATGATGTTGATCGTGATCGGGGCCCCGCCGTCCTTGGGGTGATACTTCACCGCCGTGTTCTTGGCGAGGATCGTGATGCCCTTCTCACGCTCCAGGTCGTTCGAGTCCATCATGCGGTCGTCGAGCTGCTGGTGGGCGGCGAAGGCACCGGCCTGCTTGAGCATGGCATCGACGATGGTCGTCTTGCCATGGTCGACGTGGGCGACGATGGCGACGTTACGGATGTCGTGGCGCGTGGGCACTTCGGCGCTTCTCCCGGGATCGTGGATGGCGTCACGTACGGCCTGGCACGCGCGCCTCGGCCGGGCGAAAACCTGCCACGGCCTTACCCCATGGTACGTCGCGCGGCGGGAACCGCCCGCCGGGGGGTCTGTCAAGAGGCCGGACGAATGAGCACGGCCGGATGCGGGGTGGGGGGCACCGGCCGTTGGTCCTGCCGGAAATCATGCGGGTCAACGGGTATCCACGACCTTGCCCGCCGGGGATCCGGCGGGCAAGGGACTTGAGTCACATCTGAGCTTGGAAGCCGAAGGTCAACCTCCCGGGCACCGCTTTGTCACTACTTCTTCTTGTTCTTGGCCGTCGGCGGCTTCTTCCACCCGATGTCCTGGAAGCGCGGGGCCCCGAGCCCGAAGGCACCGGCGTTGGCCAGGGACGGCTTCACGGCCACCAGCTCCGGGCGCTGGTAGAGCGGGACGGAGCCGGCGGCGGCCCAGATCCTGGCGTCGGCCTTGCGCATCAGCTCGCGGGACTGCGCCTCGTCCAGTTCCCCGGCCGCCTGGTCGAAGAGCTGGTCGATGTGGTCGGTGCCGACGCGGGTGTAGTTCTGTTCGACGAGGAGCGAGCCGTCGGCGGCCGGCTCCGGCTTGGCGAAGATCGGCCGGGCGTCGGTGGCCGGGTAGGCGGTCGCGGGCCAGGAGTAGAGCGCCAGGTCGTACTGGCCCGAGGCGATGTGGTCCTTGAAGAAGCTCTCGTCGGCCACCTTCTTGATCTCGGTGGTCACCCCGATCTTCCGGAGCATCTGGGAGATCCGCTCGCCGACCGCGCGCAGCGCCTCCGATCCGGGACCGGCGGGGAGCACGAAGCGCAGGCTGAGCGGCTTGCCGTCCTTGGCGAGCATCGCGCCGGAGGTGCGGGCGGCCTGCTTGGCCGGGGTGGCCTTCGCGGGGTCGGCCGGCTCGGCGGCGCCCTCCTTGGCGTCCGCGCCCTCCTTGGCGTCCTCGCCCTCCTTGGCGTCCTCGCCCTCCTTGCCGTCGTCCGCGGTGGCCGCCGCGGCCACCGCGGCGGCCTGGGCCCTCAGCAGGGCCTCCTGCCGGGCCGCGAACGGGGCGGGGGCCAGCACCGGGGAGGGCTGGTCCTGGGCCGCGCCGGGAGCGGCCGGAGCGAAGGCATCCGCCTCGACGACCTCGCCGCCGGCGCCGCTGCCGGGCGTGCCGCCGTGGTCGGCGTGGTCGCCGTTGCTCTCGTCGTCCTGGCCCACGATGTAGAGCCCGTCGTTGCCGGTGCCCGGGCCCTGGGGGGTCTTCCCGTCGTCCTGCGGTGCGCTCTCCGGTCCCGCCTTCGCGCCCGCCGGTTCGGTGATCTTGCCGCCGCGGCGCCATCCGGCGTCCGCGAGGAGGGCCTGGGCCGCCTGGGTGTCCTGGCCGCCGAGGGCCTCGCTGTTGTCCGCGTACGCCTGCTGCCCGGCCAGCGCCAGGTGGCTGCCGACCGGCTTCGCGGGCAGGCCGAGCGGCTTGAGGACGATCTCGGCCAGCTCCTTGCGGTTCAGGGCCCGCGCCACCGCCCGGCGCACCCGTTCGTCGGCCAGCGGACCGGCGGAGCCGTTCATGGCGAGCTGCGTGTAGGCCGGCTCCAGCGACTTGCGGACGGTGAACTTCCGCAGGGCCGTCTGCTCGTCCGCGTACCGCTTGACGGAGTCGACGTGCTTCTTGCGGTTCGCCGTCTCCGCCAGGGCCTTCTCCTCGTCCGCGCCGAAGGCGACCGCCCAGGACAAGGTGGCCTGCGCGGCGGTCATCTCGGCGGCGGGGCCGTGCGCCGGGGCGCCGCCCGCGCCCTTGCCGCCCTGCTGCTTCGCGTCCCGGTGGGCGAGCGCGATCCGGTCGGCGCCGGAGCGGTCGATCTCCGCCAGATCGACCTTCCCGGAGGCCAGCGCGGCCGGGCGCTGCGCCCGGGGCACCGCGGTCAGCACCAGCGTGTCCAGCTTGGTCGGCTGGCCCCACCAGCGCGGGTTGCGGGTCAGCGAGGCAGTGCCGGTCTTCTTGTCGATCGCCCCGAGGCCGAAGGGTCCGGCGGTGACCTTGAGGGCGCCGCGGGCCCCTTCGTTGAAGGCTTCCGGGGTGGCCGTGACCTGCTTGGGGTACAGGGGGCTGAACAGGGAGCGCCAGTCGGCGTACGGCTTGGCGAAGGTGACCCTGACCTCCAGGTCGGTCTTGCCCCGCTCGATCTTCTCGATCCGCTCGTAGCCGGCGTTGCGGGCCGTCCAGAACGCCGAGTCCTTGCCGTTCAGGGCCCGCCACTGCGCGACGAAGTCGGGGGCGCCGATCTCGCGGCCGTCGCTCCACACCGCCTGCTGGTTCAGCTTGTACAGGACGACCTGCTTGGGCTCCCGCTCGACGACCTCGGCCTTCTCGAGGTAGTCGGGATTGGCCACCGGCCGCCCCTTGGCGTCCAGTACGAACAGCTGCGGCAGGACGGCCGCGGCGATCCGGCCGGTGGTGGCGTCCGCGTCGGCCTGGAAGGTGTTCAGGGTCTCGGGCAGGGAGTCCACCGCCCAGCGCAGCACACCCCCGTCGGCGACCTTGTCGCGGGTGGTGGCCGCGATGTCCGGTCCGGCGGCGACCGGGCCGCCCTCGTCGTCACCCGCGCCGCAGCCCGTGAGCAGCGGCAGTGCGAGGACTCCCGAGGTCAGGAGCGCCAAGGACCTGCGCCTTCTCTGGGACATGGGTGGTACCTCCGGGGCGGGGCGTGGGGGAAGCATGATCACGTTCGGCGGTATATGGAGCTGATCACACCGGTTGCCGGAACCCACTGAAATCCACCGCCCGCCACACCCCTCGCAGCCGCCTCGCGCCACGCCGCGAACCCCACCCGTGCGGACCAATCCCGTTTGCGCGCCGGAGAGGCGTTCCCCCGCGAGGGGGATGACAATGGGGTCCAGGGAGGGGCGCACAGTTCACGCCTGCGCGCCCGCAATCGCTGCACGTCCCTTCACAACCGGGGACGTGAAGGGCGACACTGCCAGGCGCACATGAGCGTTGCCACCGCACCCTGCGGAAGTGAGGGCAAGAATCATGTCCCTGCAAGACGATCTGAATGCCGTACGGCGCAACCTGGACGAGCTGACCCGCAAGGTCGAGCAGCTCGAGCAGCAAGCCAAACGGCAGGCTCCGGCGGGCCCGCGGGCGGGCTCCGCCCCGCCGGACCCGTCGCGGATGGTGACGGTTCCCGACACCCCGTACGACAGCTCGCTGTGGACGGACTCCGACGACGAGGGCCTGGGCGCCCGCGACCGCCGCGCACCCTGACGTCCCCCGCCGCCGCGGGCACCCGTACGCACCCGTACGCCCTTCACCCCATCTGGCCCGGCCGCCCCAGGCGGCCGGGCCTCCTGGGCCCATCACTCCTCTCCCGGAGTCTCCTTTGGCCACAGGCACACAACCACCCCAGCAGCGGCCCGGCGGCGTCCACGACGCCTCCCGGGCCGCCATCGCCGCCCGGCACCTGCGGACCGACCGGTGGTGGCTGTCGCCCGCCGGCACCGCGGCCGGGCTGCTCGCCTTCATCGTCTACTCGACGTGGCGGGCCTTCGCGAACGCCGACTACTACGCGGCCCCGTACGTCTCCCCGTTCTACTCCCCGTGTCTCGCGGAGAACTGCCAGGAGATGCGCGGCGGCCCCAACTGGGACCTGTTCGGCAGCTGGTGGGGCCTGTCCCCCGCCCTGCTGATCCTGGTCTTCCCGCTCGGCTTCCGGCTGACCTGCTACTACTACCGCAAGGCCTACTACCGGGGCTTCTGGGCCTCGCCGCCGGCCTGCGCGGTCGCCGAACCGCACACGAAGTACACCGGGGAGACCCGCTTCCCGCTGATCTTCCAGAACATGCACCGGTACTTCTTCTACGCGGCGCTGCCGGTCGCGGGGATCCTCACGTACGACACCGTGCTGACCTTCCGCGACGAGCACTACGCCTGGGGCCACATGGGCCTGGGCACGCTGATCTTCCTCGTCAACATCGTGCTGATCTGGGCCTACACCCTGTCCTGCCACTCGTGCCGGCACATCATGGGCGGCCGCCTCAAGCACTTCTCGAAGCATCCGGTGCGCTACCGGCTGTGGGGCTGGGTCAGCCGTCTCAACACCCGCCACATGCAGCTGGCGTGGGCCTCCCTGATCAGCGTCGCCGCGTGCGACTTCTACGTGTACCTGGTGGCCAGTGGCGCCTTCACCGACCCGAGGATCTTCTAGATGACTCAAGTGGAACGGCAGCAGTGGGACGTGGTCGTGATCGGCGCGGGCGGCGCCGGGCTGCGGGCCGCGATCGAGGCCCGCGAGCGCGGCGCCCGGACGGCCGTGATCTGCAAGTCCCTGTTCGGCAAGGCCCATACGGTGATGGCGGAGGGCGGGATCGCCGCCTCCATGGGCAACGTCAACGAGGGCGACAACTGGCAGGTGCACTTCCGCGACACGATGCGCGGGGGCAAGTTCCTCAACCAGTGGCGGATGGCCGAGCTGCACGCGAAGGAGGCGCCGGACCGGGTCTGGGAGCTGGAGACCTGGGGCGCGCTCTTCGACCGCACGCCCGAAGGGAAGATCTCGCAGCGCAACTTCGGCGGCCACGAGTACCCGCGCCTCGCGCACGTCGGCGACCGCACCGGCCTGGAGCTGATCCGCACCCTCCAGCAGAAGATCGTCCAGCTCCAGCAGGAGGACTTCAAGGAGTACGGGGACTACGAGGCCCGGCTCAAGGTCTTCCAGGAGTGCACGGTCACACGGGTTCTGAAGGACGGACAGAAGGTCTCGGGGGCCTTCTGCTACGAACGCGAGTCCGGCCGCTTCTTCGTCCTGGAGGCCCCGGCGGTCGTCCTTGCGACGGGCGGGATCGGCAAGTCCTTCAAGACCACCTCGAACTCCTGGGAGTACACCGGCGACGGCCACGCGCTGGCCCTGCTCGCGGGCGCGCCCCTGCTCAACATGGAGTTCGTGCAGTTCCACCCGACCGGCATGGTCTGGCCGCCCTCGGTCAAGGGCATCCTCGTCACCGAATCGGTGCGCGGCGACGGCGGGGTACTGCGCAACAGCGAGGGCAAGCGGTTCATGTTCGACTACGTCCCCGACGTGTTCAAGGAGAAGTACGCCGAGTCGGAGGAGGAGGGCGACCGCTGGTACGAGGACCCGGACCACAACCGGCGTCCTCCCGAGCTGCTGCCGCGCGACGAGGTGGCCCGGGCCATCAACTCCGAGGTGAAGGCGGGCCGCGGCTCCCCGCACGGCGGGGTCTTCCTCGACGTGTCCACGCGGATGCCCGCGGAGAAGATCAAGCGGCGGCTGCCGTCCATGTACCACCAGTTCAAGGAGCTGGCGGACGTGGACATCACCGCCGAGGCGATGGAGGTCGGCCCGACCTGCCACTACGTGATGGGCGGGATCGCCGTCGACTCGGACACCGCCGCCACGGTCGGCGTGCCGGGGCTCTTCGCGGCGGGCGAGGTCGCGGGCGGGATGCACGGCTCGAACCGGCTCGGCGGCAACTCCCTCTCCGACCTGCTGGTCTTCGGCCGGCGGGCCGGGCTGCACGCGGCGGAGTACGCCTCCGGGGCCGGCCCGCGCCCGGACGTCTCGCAGTCGGAGATCGACGCGGCGGCCGCGGAGGCGCTGGCCCCGTTCCACGCCGTCGACGGCGCGGAGAACCCGTACACGCTCCACCAGGAGCTCCAGACGACCATGAACGACCTGGTCGGCATCATCCGCCGGGCCGGCGAGATGGCCGAGGCCCTGGAGAGGCTGGCGGGCCTGCGCGAGCGGGCCGCCCGGGCCGGGGTCGAGGGGCACCGGCAGTTCAACCCGGGCTGGCACCTGGCCCTGGACCTGCGGAACATGCTGCTGGTCAGCGAGTGCGTGGCCCGCGCCGCGCTGGAGCGCACCGAGAGCCGGGGCGGGCACACCCGCGAGGACTGCCCGGCGATGGAGCGCGACTGGCGTCCGGTGAACCTGCTGTGCCGGCCCGTGGACCCGGTCCCGGCGGATCCGGCCGCCGACCGGATCGCCCTCGTACGCACCCGCACCGAGCCCATCCGTTCCGACCTGCTCGCGCTCTTCGAGAAGGAAGAGCTGGTCAAGTACCTCGCCGAAGAGGAGCTCTACGAATGAGTACGTACGACGCGAGCTTCCGGATCTGGCGGGGCGACGCGGAGGGCGGGGAACTGCGGGACTTCACCGTCGAGGTGCACGACGGGGAGGTGGTCCTGGACATCGTCCACCGGCTCCAGGCGACGCAGGCCTCGGACCTCGCGGTCCGCTGGAACTGCAAGGCGGGCAAGTGCGGATCGTGCAGCGCGGAGGTCAACGGCCGGCCGCGGCTGATGTGCATGACGCGGATGTCGACCTTCGAACGGTCCGAGACGATCACCGTCACCCCGCTGCGCGCCTTCCCCGTCGTCCGCGACCTGGTCACGGACGTCTCCTTCAACTACCAGAAGGCCCGGGAGGTCCCGGCCTTCGTCCCGCCGGAGGGGGTGGCGCCGGGCGCGTACCGGATGCAGCAGATCGATGTGGAGCGCTCGCAGGAGTTCCGCAAGTGCATCGAGTGCTTCCTGTGCCAGGACACCTGTCACGTGGTGCGTGACCACGAGGAGAACAAGACGGCCTTCGCCGGTCCGCGCTTCCTGATGCGGGTGGCGGAGCTGGACATGCACCCCCTGGACGCGGCGGCCGAGGAGGGCCTGGACCGCAAGCGCACCGCCCAGGAGGAGCACGGGCTCGGCTACTGCAACATCACCAAGTGCTGCACGGAGGTCTGCCCCGAGGGCATCAAGATCACCGACAATGCGCTGATCCCGCTGAAGGAGCGGGCGGTGGACCGCAAGTACGACCCGCTGGTGTGGCTGGGGAGCAGGATCCGCCGCCGCTCCGACACCCCGTAGTCCGTACGCGGCGGGCGGGGCCCCCTGGATCGGAGAGCCGGCCGGCGCGAGACCGGCGCTCCGGTCCGGGGGGCTTCGCGGCCGTCCGGCCGGGAGCGCGGGCCGGTACTCCGGGTGCGCGGGCCGGTACTCCGGGTGCGGGAGGACGAAACCACCCATAATCTCCCACATGTGACAGCGCCGAGAAGCACCAGGGTCGTACGGTCCGGGCTCGCCCTTGCCGCCGCGCTGCTGGCGCTCGGCGGCTGGGGCCTGGCCGGGGCGCCTCCCGCGCGGGCCGAGGATCCCGTCACCCTCTCGCAGCAGGGGCAGATCACCGACCGGGTCGGCGCGCTGGGCGACCGCAAGGCCGCCGTCACCGCCGCCCTCGACAAGCTGTACGCCGACCGGCGGATCCAGCTGTTCGTGACCTACGTACGGGACTTCTCCGGGCGCTCCGCCCAGAGCTGGGCCGACGCCACCGCCGAGAAGAACGGCCTGGGCCGGGACGACGTCCTGCTGGCCGTGGCGACCGGGGCCCGCCAGTACGCCGTCTCCGCCGCCCTCGACTCCGGATTCACCGAGCAGCAGCTCGCCGACGTGGCCCGCACGGCCATCGAGCCCGCTCTGAAGCAGAACGACTGGGCGGGCGCCGCCATCGGCGCGGCCAACGGCTACGACGCGGTCCTCGGCGGACAGCCCGTGCCCGCGCCCGCCATCAACCCCGGCCCGGCGGACCCCGGCGGGAAGCCGAGCGGCGAGAGCGGGGCCGGGGACTACGTGCTCCCGGTGATCGCGGTGGGCGCCGCCGGGGCGCTCGGGGCGTACGCGTACTCCCGCCGCAAGCGCGGCACCGGCGCGGGAGGCGGCCGCGGCACGAGGACCGGACCGGGCTGGCCCGAGGGCGCGCCCGACCGGCTGCCGCTGCCCGAGCTGGACGCGCGGGCCAAGTCTTTGTTGGTGGGGACCGACGACTCCATCCGCACCAGCACCGAGGAACTGGGCTTCGCCACCGCGCAGTTCGGCGACGAGGCGGTGGCCCCGTTCAAGACGGCCGTGGAGTACGCCAAGGACGAGCTGACGCACGCCTTCCGGCTGCGCCAGCAGCTCGACGACGCCTACCCCGAGGACGACGCGACCCGCCGCCGCATGCTGGACGAGATCGTCGCCCGCTGCACCGAGGCGAACCGGCGGCTGGACGCCGAGACCGCGGACTTCGACCGGCTGCGCGACCTGGAGAAGAACGCCCCGCAGGCCCTGGCCACCGTGGAGACCCACTTCCGGGCCCTGACGGGACGCACCACGACGGCCGTGGCCACCCTGACCGCGCTGGCGCAGCGGTACGCGGACTCGGCGTCGGCGCCCGTCGCCTCCAACCCCGAACAGGCCAAGGACCGGCTGCTGTTCGCCACCACCCACCTCGGCGAGGCCCGCGCCGCCGTCGACGGCGGCGACAACGGCCGGGCCGCCGTGCACGTACGGGCCGCCGAGGGGGCCGTCGACCAGGCGGCGACGCTGGTGGACGCGGTGGAGCGGCGGGCGCAGGAGCTGGCGGAGGCGGCCGGGAAGCTGCCGGGCGCGCTGACCGAGACGGAGACCGACCTCGCGGACGCGGGCGGGCTGCTCGGCGGCACGGCGGAAGGCACCTCGACGGCGGACCTGCGCGGCCGCATCGGGCGCGCCGAGGCGGTCCTGGCCGACGTACGGCGCGAGCAGGAGGCCGGCCGGTACGACCCGATCGACGCGCTGCGGCGCGTGGAGGAGGCCGACGCGGCCCTGGACGAGGCGCTGGCCGGGGCCAGGGAGCGGGAGTCGGGCCGGCAGCGGGCGGTGGCCCTGCTCGACCAGGCCGTGCTCACGGCGCGCAGCGCGATCGGCGCGGCCACGGACTACATCACCACCAGCCGGGGCGCGGTCGGCAGCCAGGCCCGCACCCGGCTGGCGGAGGCGCAGCGGCACATGGAGCGGTCGGCGTCCCTGACGGGCGCGGACCCCGCGGCCGCCCTGGCGGAGGCCCAGCGGGCGGACGCGCTGGCCCGGCAGGCGCAGCAGCTGGCGGAGCAGGACGTACGGGCGTACCAGGACCCGTACGCGGGCCGGCGGGCCGGCGGCGGCCAGGGCGGCGCCGTACTCGGCGGGATCATCCTCGGCGAGATCCTGCGGGGCGGCGGGGGCGGCTTCGGCGGCGGCGGGCGCGGCGGCTTCGGCGGCGGGAGCTTCGGCGGCGGGGGCGGCCCCGGCTCCTTCGGCGGCGGCGGGACCCGCGGCCGGATGGGCGGCGGCGGCCGCTTCTGAACCTCAGCGCGTACCCCACACCACCCTTGACCAGGAGAGCCCGTCATGAGCAAGCAGACCATCCTCGGCCGCGTCACCCAGCTCGCGAAGGCCAACATCAACGCGCTGCTGGACCAGGCGGAGGACCCGCAGAAGATGCTGGACCAGCTGATCCGGGACTACACGAACAACATCTCGGAGGCCGAGCAGGCCGTCGCGACGACGATCGGCAACCTCCGGATGCTGGAGGCCGACCACACGCAGGACGTGGAAGCAGCGGCCGAGTGGGGCGGCAAGGCGCTGGCGGCGAGCAGGAAGGCGGACGAACTGCGCACGGCGGGTGCGACGGCGGACGCCGACAGGTTCGACAACCTCGCGAAGGTGGCGCTGGGCCGGCAGATGCAGTCCGAGAAGGAGGCGCAGACGGCGGAGCCGACGATCGCCGCCCAGACGGAGGTCGTCGACAAGCTCAAGTCGGGCCTCGACTCGATGAAGAACAAACTGACGGAGCTGCAGGCGAAGCGCGACGAGCTGGTGGCACGGGCCAGGACCGCGCAGGCGCAGAACACGATGCTGGACGCGGTGAAGAACATCGACGTGATGGACCCGACGAGCGACCTGAACCGCTTCGAGGAGAAGGTCCGCCGGGAGGAGGCCATGGCCATGGGCAAGCAGGAGCTGGCCGCGTCCTCGCTGGACGCGCAGTTCGAGTCCCTCGAGGACCTGGGCAAGACCTCGGAAATCGAAGCCAGGCTCGCTGCACTCAAGCAAGGCCGCGCCGCCTGATCCCTCCCGGGGGGGCTGTGCATCGTCCGTGCGGCCCGGCCTCCTGGGGCTCCGCCCCAGACCCCACGCCTCAAACGCCGGCGGGGCTGAATTCGGCTCGCGCCGAGCAC
>NZ_JBHXNP010000164.1:0-12283 GCF_042719495.1 Streptomyces sp. NPDC058525 | reverse complement strand
CGCCGCCCCCCCCCCGGGGCCCCCCTCCCCCCCCGCCGGCCCCCCCGGGGGCGCCCGCGCCCCCCCCCGGGGCCCCCCCCCCGCCGCCGTTTTCGCGCGCTCGATCGGATGTTCACCGGCTGATCGGATCTTCCCGAGTCGAAAACCAGGACAGATGCCTGCAAACTGACCCAGTCGGGATCTTCTCGGCTGCTGCGGGGAGGAGGTACGGGATTGCGCGCGAGATCGAGCGGAGCGGTATCGCTGCTGGTCACCTCGGTGGTCCTGACCGCACTCCTGGGTCCGGGCGCCCTCGCGCGGACCGCGCCCGACGAGCCCGCCCCCGCCCCCGAAGCCGTCGCCCCCGCCGTCGTGGACCCCGCCGTCGTGGACCTCGCCGTCGTGGACCTCGCCGAGATCCCCGCCGAGCCGCCCGTGCAGCCCGCGCGTACCGCCGCCCGGGACCTGTTCGGCGCCGACTGCGACACCGAGATCAGCGGCTCGACCGTGACGGCGTACTGCCACAACCGCTACCCGCAGACCGACCTGGTGCGACTGCACGTCGAGTGCGACCGCTGGTGGGACGTGGACGGCGACGGCGCCGCCGTGGCCGTCGGCCCGGCCGGGCGCGTCGAGCTCGCCGGCCGCTGCTGGAAAGAGGTGCGCTCGGCCTGGGTCAGCCACCAGCGGCCGTGAACGGATCTCAGCCGGCCGTGCCCTTGCCGAGGCAGGCGAAGGGATAGCCGGCCGCCTCCGAGGCGGCCGTGTCCCCGTCCCCGCGCCGGATCGCCTCGATCAGCCGGGCGTGGTCCAGGTGCGCCGAAGGATGCAGCTCGGTGCCGACATCCGTCCGCAGCCAGTCCGCGACCAGGTCGCCGAGGTCCGCGTACAGCTCGATCAGCACGTCGTTGTGCGAGGCCGTCACCACCGCCATGTGCAGGCTCACGTCCGCCGCCACGAACACCTCCGCGTCCCCGCCCGCCCAGGCCTCCTCGCGCCGCGCGAGCAGCGCGTCCAGCTGTACGAGGTCCCGCTCGGTGCGCCGCTCCGCCGCCAGCCGGGCCGCCGAGGACTCCAGGGTCGAGCGCAGCTCCGCGATGTGCCGCGGCTCCGCCCCCGCGAAGCGGCGGTGCATCACGCCGGCCAGCTCGCTGGTGGCGATCACGTAGGTGCCCGAGCCCTGCCGGATGTCGAGCAGGCCGTTGTGCGCCAGCGCCCGTACGCCCTCGCGCACGGTGTTGCGGGCGACGCCGAGCAGCTCCACCAGCTCCGGCTCCGTCGGGATGCGGGAGCCGACCGGCCACTCGCCGGAGGTGATCTGGTTGCGCAGCTCGGAGATCACCTGGTCGACGAGCGCGGAGCGCCGGGGCGAGGTCAGCGGCATGGGTCTCGGGTCTCCCTCGGGAACGACTGGACAACCAATCATCCCATGATTCTATGATGGTCGAATGTCCGACGATGAAATCAAGATCCTCGACCGCCCCGCCGCGGGCCGCAAGCCCGCACGGCCGACCACCGGCGGAGCCGCCGCCCTCACGACCCCGTCCCCGGGCGCGGTCGCGCAGCCGGCCTGGCTCGGACCGGTCCTCATCGTCGGCATCGTGCTCGCCGCCCTCAACCTGCGGCCCGCCATCACCAGCCTCGGCGCCCTCTTCGAGGAGACCCGCACCGGCCTCGGCATGAGCGGCACCGTCGCCGGGCTGATCACCTCCGTCCCCGCCCTCTGCTTCGCCGTCTTCGGCGTCACCGCGCCCCGGCTCTCCCGCCGCTTCGGCCCCGCCGCCGTCGTCTGCGCCGGCATGGCCGCCGTCGCCGCGGGCCTGCTCATCCGCCCCTTCGCGGACGGCGCCGCCGCCTTCCTCGCCGCCAGCGCCCTCTCCCTGGCCGGCATAGCCCTGACCAACGTCCTGCTCCCGGTCATCGTCAAGCGCTACTTCCCGGACCGGGTCGGCAGCATGACCGGCCTGTACTCCATGGCCCTGGCCGCGGGCACCTCCCTCGCCGCCGCCGCGACCGTCCCGCTGACCGACGCCCTCGGCGGCAGCTGGCGCACCGGCCTGCTGATCTGGGCCCTGCTCGCCCTGGCCGCCGTACTGCCCTGGCTGCCCATCGCCCGCGCCTCCCGGCGCGCCGCCCGCGCCGAGCGCGCCGCGGCCGCCGGATCCGGCGAAGGAGCCGGCGTACGGGCCGACACCGGCCCCCGGATCACCCGCAGCCGCACCGCCTGGGCCCTGGCCTGCTACTTCGGCCTCCAGGCCACCGGCGCGTACATCACCATGGGCTGGCTCCCGCAGATCTTCCGCGACGCCGGGGTCTCCGCCTCCACCGCCGGAGTGCTGCTCGCCGTCACCATGGTCATGGGCGTCCCGCTCGCCTTCGTCATCCCCGGCCTCGCCGGCCGGATGAAGAACCAGGGCCTCCTGGCCGCCGTCCTAGGCCTCTTCGGCCTCACCGGCTACCTCGGCCTCTACCTCGCCCCCGCCGCCGGCGCCTGGGCCTGGGCGCTCCTGCTCGGCGTCTCCAACTGCGCCTTCCCCCTGACCATCACCATGATCGGGCTGCGCGCCAAGTCCCCGGCCGGAGTCGTCAAGCTCTCCGCCTTCGCCCAGAGCACCGGCTACCTCATCTCCATCCCCGGCCCCCTGGTCATCGGCACGCTCTACCAGCACAGCGGCGGCTGGGACCTGCCGCTTGCCCTGATGGCCGGGCTGCTCGTCCCGCAGATCGCCCTCGGGATCCTGGCGGGCCGGGACCGCACGATCGAGGACGAATGCGGCATGCGAGACTGACCCGCATGTCGCCCGTACTTGAACCGAACCCGCAGAACGGCCGCAAGAAGCTCGGCCTCGTCTTCGGCGCGATGATCGCCGTGACCGTGATCATCGCCGTCATCGCGACGATCGCCTCCCCCTGACGGACCCCGGGGCCCCGCGGCTCCCCGGGGGTGGGGATAACCCCACCACCCCTAGGGGGTCAGGCTCAGGGTGAACTGGGGTGTGACCCCGATGGGAACCGCCCCTTCGAATCCATAGATTCGAAGGAGCGAGCCAGTCCCGTCAGCACCCCGGAGGCGGCCATGTCGGCCCCCACGCACACCCGCTCCCTCCCGCCCGGCCCCCGAGCCGCCGGCGGCACCCGTACCGTCGCCCGCACACGGGCCGCGGCCGGTGCCCGGCACGGCGCCGACGCCCGTCTGCACTGGTGGGCGCTGGCCCTGCCCGCGCTCGCCTTCGGCCTGCTCCTGCTGCTCCTCGCCGGATCCGCCGAGGCCCACGCCGCCACCGGCGAGGCCACCGGACTGCTCCACGTCACCCAGCAGCTGCTGCGCGCCGTCGGCTGACCGGGCGTGCGCCGGGGTGCGCCGGGCCGTGCCCCACCACCGGATGCGGGCCCTCAACACCCTGCGCCCCGTGGCCCGTTTCATGCGAAGCTGGGAGCCATGAGCGCCGACACACCCCGCAGGATCGCCCTCCTCCGGCACGCCAAGGCCGACTGGCCACAGGTGTCCGACCACGACCGTCCGCTGGCGGAACGCGGCCGCGCGGAGGCGGCGGCCGTCGGTCTGAAGCTGGCCGAAACCGGCATCACCTTCGACCTGGCCCTCTGCTCCACCGCCGCCCGCACCCGCGAGACCTGGAAGGTCGCCGTCCAGGAGCTGCCGCACCGGCCCAAGACCCACTACGAAGAGCGGCTCTACGAGGCCTCCCCGGGCGAGCTCATCGCCCTGCTGAACGAGACCCCCGACGACGTCGACGACCTCCTGCTGATCGGTCACAACCCCGGCATGCACGCCCTCGCCGACATCCTGTCCAGCCGTGCGCAGGACGACGCCCTGGCCCGGATGACCCGGAGCGGCTTCCCGACCGCCGCCCTCGCCGTCGTCTCCTTCGCCGGCCCGTGGAAGTCCCTGGAACCCGGCGCCGGAACCCTGCTCGACTACTGGACCCCCAAGGAACACTGACCGGGGAGCACGTACGGGAGGGCCCCGGCAGCCGATCCGGCCGCCGGGGCCCTCCCACGTCGTACGGGCAGGGGCGCTCAGGTCAGGTCGGCGGCCTCGATCTCCTCACGGGTGATCCCGAGCAGGTACAGCACCGCGTCCAGGAACGGCACGTTCACCGCCGTGTGCGCGGCCTCGCGGACCACCGGCTTGGCGTTGAAGGCCACGCCCAGCCCGGCCGCGTTCAGCATGTCCAGGTCGTTCGCACCGTCGCCGATCGCCACCGTCTGGGACAGCGGCACCTCGGCCTCCGCGGCGAAGCGGCGCAGCAGCCGCGCCTTGCCCGCCCGGTCCACGATCTCGCCGGTCACCCTGCCGGTCAGCTTCCCGTCGACGATCTCCAGGGTGTTGGCGGAGGCGAAGTCCAGCCCCAGCCGCTCCCGCAGATCGTCCGTCACCTGGGTGAACCCGCCGGAGACCACGCCCACCTGGTAGCCGAGCCGCTTGAGCGTGCGGATCAGCGTCCGGGCACCGGGGGTCAGCCGCACCTCGGCGCGGACCTTGTCCACGACGGACGCGTCCAGACCCGCCAGCAGCGCCACCCGGGCGTGCAGCGACTGCTCGAAGTCCAGCTCGCCGCGCATGGCCCGCTCGGTGACCTCCGCGACCTCGTCCTCGCACCCGGCGTGCGCCGCGAACAGCTCGATGACCTCGTCCTGGATCAGCGTCGAGTCCACGTCCATGACGACGAGGCGCTGGGCCCGGCGGTGCAGCCCCGCCGATACGACGGCCACGTCCACGCCGATGTGCGCGGCGGCCGTGGCCAGCGCGGTGCGCAGCGGCTCGGTCTCGCAGCCGGAGACGGCGAACTCCACGGCCGTCACCGGGTACTTGGCGAGCCGGAAGATACGGTCGATGTTGCCGCCGGTCCCGGTGATCCGGGCGGCGATGGCCGCCGTGGACTCGGCGGTGAGCGGGTGCCCGAGCACGGTGACGTGCGACCGGCCGCTGCCGCGCGGACGGTTGTCACCGGTACCGGACAGGATCTCGGCCTGGAGCTTGAGCGATCCGGCCCAGCTGTGGACGGTGGCCCGCAGCTCGCCTTCGGTGCCGACGGACGGCTTGGTGACGAGGGCGCACAGGACGATGCGGCCACGGGTGACGACCTGCTCGATGTCGACGACGTCGACGGAGTAGGCGGCGAGGGTGTCGAACAGCCCGGCGGTGATCCCGGGACGGTCCTTGCCGAAGATCTTGACGAGGAGGGTGGGGACGTCGGAGGTCTGCGATGCGCTCATGGTGCTCTCACCGTATCTTCCCGTCCCGGAAGGCAGGACCCCCGTCCCACCCTTCAGACGGCGCCGGCGGTCAGCGCGGCTTCGGCGGCGGAGGTGCGGCCGGCGGGGGAGGCGGGGTGAACGGCGGCCGCCGCGGCGGCTTCGGCGGCCGGGGCGGCCTCGGCGGGATGCCGGTCACCGTCACGTCCCAGGACCCGTCCGGCCCCTGGTGCGGATCGGTCCGGCGGCCCGGCGGCGGGCCCTGGCCGTACGAGGCCGTCGGCGCGTCGGGGTCGGCCCGGCCGGGGCCGCCGCCCGCCGCCCCGGACCCCCGCCCGGCACCCGCCCCGGACCCCCGCCCGGCACCCGCCCCGGGACCCCGGCGGGCATCGGGCCACCGCCCGCCGGCACCGGAGCCGGGCCCCGCCCCCGGCCGCGGGTCCCGGCCGGCGTCGGGCCACGCGGGCCGGCCGGCCGGGCCGGCTCCGGTCCCCGGCCCGGCCCGGCGGGGGTCGGGCCATCCGGGGCCCGCGGGCGCACCGGGACCCGTCTGCGGCAGGGGCGCGCGGCGGTGGCGGGCCAGCAGGGCGCCGAGCGCGCCGGCCGCCGCCCCCCACACCGCCCCCAGCGTCAGGGCCAGCGGGACGGACCCGCGCAGCTCCACCCCGGCGTCGACCGCGTCCACCCCCAGCACCGCGAGGGACGCGTCCGCCGACAGGGCCGTCAGCCACACCAGCGCGGCCAGCGCCACCCCGGTCACCGCCGACAGCCGCGCCGCGCACCCGGCGATCCCGCGCCCCGGAGTCCGTACGGCGGCCAGCACGCCCGCGTAGAGCAGCAGCAGCCCGGCCCCCGCCACCAGCAGCCACACCCGCCCGTCGTACTCCGCGAGGCGCGCCACCGTCACCGGCTCCCGCGCGGAGCCCGTCAGCAGCTCGTCCAGCGGATCCGGCAGCAGCCGGGCCGGCTCACCGGTGGCCCGGCCGTCCAGCGGGACGAACAGTCCCAGCAGCACCCCCGCCCAACTGCCGTTCGGCGCACCGAGCAGGGCCGCGCCCAGCACCCGCCCGGGCCGCTCCTCGCCCAGCGCCGCCCACACCGCCGCGGCCAGCCCCGCCGCGACCGCCGCCAGCAGCATCGCCACCACCGCCGAGGCGGCCGGCCGCAGCCGCGCGAATACCGCCGGCCCGCGCCGCGAGACGAGCAGGGCCAGCGCGAGCACCACCGCGGCCCACACCCCCGCGGCCCGCAGCGTCGGCCCCGGCTCCACCGAGAACCCCACCCGGGCCCGTGTCTCGATCAGCTCCCCGACGCGGTCCGGGAGCAGCCCGCCGATATCCCCGATCCCCGGCACCTCGACCCGGACCGGAGCCCGCGGCAGGACCGCCCCGTCGAGGGTGACCACGTCGTGCCCGGCCCACGCCAGCACCCCCGCCGCCGCGACGAACAGCCCCACGACCACCACCGCCCGCGCCAGGAGCTCACCGGCGGCGGCGCCCGCCCGCAGGGAGCGCAGGAACAGGTGCGCCAGCACCAGCGCTCCGGCCAGCCCCACCCCCAACGGCATCACGTCCAGCGAGGCTTCGGCGCCCGCACCGCCCGCCGTGGCCGCCCCGAACACCGACACGTCACCCGAGGGGGTAACGGTTCCGCCCACGGCCAGGACCACCACCGCCGCGGTCATCGGCCCCAGCGAGCCCCCTGCCGCGTCGGCCCCCAGCAGGTGCAGCCCGAGCGCGGCGACCGCGGCCATCGCCACCAGCGACCAGCCCGCGGCGGCGGCGGAGGACAGCAGGACGTCTCCCCAACGGATGCGGCGCATGAGCGGTCCTCCGATGCGAGCGGAGCGGGACCGCCGGGCGAGAAGTCCCGTATCTCACTCTCCGGGTGACTTTCGCCCCCGTCAACGGGCAGACGTAGACGCCCCGGCGCGGCCCCGATTCCACATGTGGCCGCAGGCCTGAAATAGTTCCCCCGGATGTTCGCCATCCCTAGACTCCCTGACGTCATGGGGGATTCTCGGGGGACTTAAGTGGGGCTGGAGTGCCGGAACTCGTACTGGAATTGAATGGAAGGACCTGGACGCTCGATCCGTCCAGGTCGTACTCGCTGGGGCGCGACCCCCAGGGAGACGTGGTGATCGACGATGCCCGGGTGTCGTGGCGACACGCCACCATCAGCTGGAACGGCCGTGGTTGGGGCATCGAGGACCACGGCAGCACCAACGGCACCTACGTGCACGGCGCCCGGGTGCAGCAGGCCGAGCTCGTACCGGGCACGCCGGTCCACCTCGGCAACGCCACCGACGGGCCGCGGCTGAATCCCGTCGCGGCCGCGGCGCCCCAACCGGCCGTGGCCCAGCAGGCCCCGGCCCAGGCCTACGCCCAGCCGCAGGCCCCGGCCTACCAGGCTCCGCAGCAGCAGCCCCAGCCGGGAGCCTGGCAACAGCAGCCTCAGCAGTCTCAGCAGCCGCACGTCCCGCAGCAGCAGGGCGCCGGCCAGGCCGCGGCCCGCCCGGCGCAGGGGGCCGCTCCCCACCACGGCGGCGACCGCAGCCCGACGACGTTCCACCAGCTCTCGCTGGGACACGTCATGCGCATCGGCCGTGCGCTGGAGAACGAGCTGGTGGTCTCCGACCTCCAGGTCTCCCGCCACCACGCCGAGTTCCGCTCCATGCCCGGCGGCCGCTTCGAGATCCACGACCTCGGCAGCCACAACGGCACCTACGTCAACGGTCAGCCGCTGGCCAAGTCCGGCACCGCGCTGCTCGGCCCGAACGACATCGTCGGCGTCGGCCACTCGACGTTCCGGATCGTCGGCGACCGCCTCGAGGAGTTCGTCGACACCGGCGAGGTCTCCTTCTCGGCCCGCCACCTGACGGTCACCGTCGACGGCGGCAAGCAGATCCTCAAGGACGTCACCTTCGGCGTCCCGGAGAAGTCGCTCATCGGCGTCATCGGCCCGTCCGGCTCCGGAAAGTCGACCCTGCTCAAGGCGCTGACCGGCTACCGGCCCGCCGACCAGGGCGACGTCCTCTACGACAACCGCAATCTGTACAAGCAGTTCGCGGAGCTCCGCCAGCGCATCGGCCTGGTCCCGCAGGACGACATCCTGCACAAGGAGCTGAAGGTCAGCACCGCGCTGAAGTACGCGGCCAAGCTGCGCTTCCCCGGCGACACCGCCGAGTCCGAGCGCGAGGCCCGCATCAACGAGGTGCTGCGCGAGCTCAAGCTCGACATCCACAAGGACAAGAAGATCACCTCGCTCTCGGGTGGTCAGCGCAAGCGCGTGTCCGTGGCCCTCGAGCTGCTCACCAAGCCGTCGCTGATCTTCCTGGACGAGCCGACCTCCGGCCTCGACCCGGGCATGGACCGCGACGTCATGCAGCTGCTGCGCGCCCTCGCCGACGACGGCCGCACGGTCCTCGTCGTCACGCACTCCGTCGCCGAGCTGGCCATCTGCGACAAGCTGCTGGTCATGGCCCCGGGCGGGTCGGTCGCCTACTTCGGACCGCCGGACGAGGCGCTGAACTTCTTCGGCTACACCACGTGGGCGGACGTCTTCTCGTCCTTCGAGAACTACCGCGACTACGACTGGGCCGGCCGCTGGAAGGGCTCGCAGCACTACCAGCTGTACGCCGCCGACATCGACGCGGTCGCCCCGCAGTCCGTCGCGATGCCCCCGGTCCAGCAGATGCGCCCGCCGAAGCCGCAGGGCTGGGGCTCGCAGCTGTGGACGCTGATCCGCCGCTACGTCTCGGTGATCGCGTCGGACAAGGGCTTCATGGGCCTGATGCTGATCCTGCCCGCGGTCCTCGGCGTGGTCTCCACGGTCATCCCCGCGACCTTCGGCCTCGCGCCGCCGACGCCGCCGTCCCAGTTCAACGGCGACGCGGGCACGATCATGCTGATCCTCGCGGTCGGCATGTGCTTCTCCGGCGCCGCGAACTCGGTCCGCGAACTGATCAAGGAACGCGTGATCTACGAGCGTGAGCGCGCGACGGGCCTGTCCCGGTCGGCGTACCTCATGTCGAAGGTGATCGTCCTCGGCGTCATCACGGCCATCCAGGGCGTGATCATCTGCGGGATCGGCTTCGCCCCCCGCGACCTGCCCGTCGAGGGCCTGCTGATGCCGCCGGCCGTCGAGCTCTGCGTGTCGGTCATCGCGCTCGGCTTCACCTCGATGATGTTCGGCCTGGTGATCTCCTCGCTGGTGAAGACCTCCGAGAAGACCATGCCGCTGCTGGTCATGTTCGCGATCGTCCAGGTCGTCTTCACCGGCATCCTCTTCCAGGTCTACGACTCCCCGGGCCTGGAGCAGTTCGCCTGGCTGATGCCGTCCCGCTGGGCCGTCGCCGCCGCCGGCACCACGCTGAACCTCGGCAAGCTCATGCCGCCGTGGGACCGCGACAACCCGACCAACACCGACCCGCTCTGGGACGCCACGGTCGGCCAGTGGAGCCTGAACATCACCATCCTGCTGCTCATCGGCATCGCCTGCGGCTTCGCGGTGCAGCGCCTGCTGCGCCGCCACGAGCCCGAGGTCATGCGCGCCGGCAAGTAGCCGGCCCGGCCCGCGCCCGCGCGAAGCGCGAAAACGCCTGAGGGCGGCACCCGGTAATCCGGGGGCCGCCCTCAGGCGCATGGGGGGACTTGATGCCGTCCTTGATGCCGTCGGCGTCCTAGTAGGCGCTGTTGACGTTGTCCATCGAGCCGTAGCGGTCGGCCGCGTAGTTGCAGGCGGCGACGATGTTGGCGACCGGGTCGTACTGGTCGAACTTGGTGCCCTTGACGTGGTACGCCTTGAAGGTCGGGTAGATGACCTGGAGCAGACCCTTGCTGGGGATGCCGTTCTGGGCGTTGATGTCCCAGTTGTTGATCGCCATCGGGTTACCGCTGGACTCGCGCATGATGTTCTTGTGGATTCCGGCGTAGGTGCCCGGAATGCCCTCGCGCTTCATGATGAAGAGCGCTTCCTTGATCCAGCCGTCCAGGTTGTTCGCGAAGACGGGGGTGCGGGCGGCGGACCGGCTCGCGGCCTGCTCCTGCTCGCGCTCCTTCTTGGCCTTGGCGGCGGCCTCGGCGTCGGCCTTGGCTTTGGCCGCGTCCTTCGCCGCCTTGTTCGCGACGACCAGCTGGGCGGAGAGGTGCTGCTGCACGGCCTGCGTCTGGGCGCCGTCGACGACCTTGGTCCAGGCGACGGGGGCGGCGGAGATCGTGTGGCCCTCCGCGGCACCGGCCGGGACGAGGGAGAAGGCGAGGGCGGCGGCGCCGAGGGTGGCGACACCGGCAAAGGACAGCTTGTGTGCCTTCGTCAGACGACTGTGACCGGGAGTGCTGGAAGCAGACATGGCGGGGCAACCTCTTCGAATCGCGGGAGCCGCAGGAAGGCGTCGCTGGGATCCGGGGATCCGCGGCGCTGTGCGACGGGAGCAATTCTTAGCGGCGGCAAAATCCTGTGGCAAAGGTGTGACGTACGATCCCGCTTAGTGGATCAGGGGCGCGCGCCGAGGCCCGATTTCCGGCCCCGGCGCTACGCGCGCCCGTGCTGACAGGGTCTTTACCTGTCCACTAGGGAGCTTCGTAAGTGATGTGGGTCCTATGTGCGGGCTCACATCGGGCACGTAACGGTCTCACCATGAGTTGCTGGAGCAACGCATTCAGTGACCGGTCTCATTCCTGAGTAGCAGATGGACGTCCCCGAACTCGTGCCAAAGGCAGAGCCGGGCCGCCGCCTCCGCATACCCCAGCCGTACGGCGGCACGCCCCGCGACCGCCTCCAGCATCAGCAGATGCGACGCCTCGGGCTCGTGCAGCCCGGTCAGCAGCCCGTCCACCGCCCGCACCCCGCGCTCCGGCGTCACCACCAGGTCCGTCCAGCCCCGGGCCGCCCGCACCCGCCCCCGCGCGTCCGCGGCCGACTCCAGGGCCCGCACCGCCGTGGTCCCCACCGCGATCACCCGCCCGCCGGCCGCCCGCGCCGCGTTCACCAGCCAGGCCGTGGCCGCGGGCACCTCGTACCGCTCCGGGTACGGCGGCTCGTGCGCCTCCTGCGAGGCCACCCCCGTGTGCAGGGTCAGCGGCGCGAACTGCACCCCCCGGCTGACCAGCCGCGCCACCAGCTCCGCCGTGAAGGGCCGCGCGGCACTCGGCATCTCCGCCGACCCCGACCCATCGGCCGCCGGCACCGCGAACACCGTCTGGTAGGCCGCCAGCGGCTGATCCCGCTCCGTATAGGCGTACCGAATAGGCCGCCCATAAGCCCCCAACAACCCGGGAACCCCCTCAGGCCGTCCGCCCGCGCCCGGCCCGTCCTCCCGCAGCGGCCCGGCAACACCGCCCCCTGACCGTCCGGCCGCGCCCGGCCCGTCCTCCCGCAGCGGCCCGGCAACACCGCCCCCTGACCGTCCGGCCGCGCCCGGCCCGTCCTCCCGCAGCGGCCCGGGAGTGCCGCCGCCTGACCGTCCGGCCGCGCCCGCCCCGTACGCCTGCTGCACCCCGGGACCGCCCTCAGGCCGTCCAGCCGCCCCCACGGGCGGCAGCTCCCGCTCTACGGGCCGGGCCCACCAGAGCCGGTCCGCGCCCGCCGAGAGCGGCTCCTCCAGTACGAGGGCGTGGCCGCCCGGCAGCTCGACCACCGCCCCGGCCGGCCCGCCCGCATGCGGGCGCGTCGTGCCCCCGCCCGCCGGGGTCCGCAGCTCGACCGACCACCTGCCGTCGTCGCCCCGCGTCGAGAAGTGCACGACCACGTCCTCGCGGCCGAGCCGGCCGTCCACGGCGGCCGGCAGCGTGGCCGAGGTGTTCACCACCAGCACGTCCCCGGCCCGCAGCAGCCCCGGCAGCTCCCGGAAGGGGCGCAGGGACACCTCCGTGCTGCCCCGCGAGACCAGCAGCCGTACGGAATCCCGCCCCAGCCCCGGCCCCCGCTGCTCGGCAGGCACCCGGGCCGCAAGGCTTGGCGGAATGTCCCTTATATACAGTCCCTCCTCCGGTACCGCCGAGCCGCCCCCCCCCCCCCCCCCCCCCCCCGCCCCCCCCCCCCCCCCCCCCCCCCCCCCCCCCCCCCCCCCCCCCCGCCCCCCCCCGGG
>NZ_JBHXNP010000163.1:0-12831 GCF_042719495.1 Streptomyces sp. NPDC058525 | reverse complement strand
GCCCAAGTACGTCCAGTACTCGGGCGCCCCTCCGCCTTGCGATGCACGGCGCCAGACGACGCGGGCTTAACCGGCAAGATCCGAAAGAGACGGCCTAGCCCTGCCTGTGCTCCGCCCGGACCCCGGTCCGGGCGGAGCACCCGCGGCGCTCACAGCGGCGGCGGCTCCGGCCGCTCCTGCGGGCCGCGGCCCGACAGGACCTCCCCGTACGCCTGCATCAGGTCCGGCAGCCGCAGCGTCGCGAGGTCGTCCCGCGACGGGTCACCCGCGAAGCCCGCCAGCCGCAGGTCCCGGTACGCGCAGCTCTTCTCGTACAGCGTCCGCAGGAACCGCCCGTTCCCGAGCTCGTCGATCCAGCCCTGCTCCACCACGTGCCCGCTGATGCTGCGCAGCTCCTCCAGCGCCTCCTCGTCCCACCGGTCCCCGTTCGCGTCCGCCAGCACCCCGCCGATCGCGGTCAGCTCCAGCGGCCGGTAGCTGGGGAAGTCCACCCGGGACGTGAAACGCGAGGACAGCCCCGGATTGGCCGACAGCAGCCGGTCCATCCCGGCCGGATAGCCCGCCAGGATCACCACCAGGTGGTCCCTGTTGTCCTCGGCCCGCTTCAGCAGCACCTGGAGGGCCTCGTCGCCGTACGCGTCGCCCTTGCTGTAACCCGAGTTGGACAGCGAGTACGCCTCGTCCACGAACAGCACCCCGCCGATCGCGGAATCGATCAGCTCGTTCGCCTTCACGGCGGTCTGCCCGAGGAACTCGCCCACCAGGTCCGCCCGTTGCGCCTCCACCAGATGGTCGCCGCCCAGCAGCCCCAGCGCGTAGAACACCCGCCCCAGGATCCGGGCCACCGTCGTCTTGCCCGTACCCGACGGCCCCGAGAAGACGAAGTGCCGCTTCGGCGGCTGCACCGGCAGCCCCTGCCCGGCCCGCAGCCGCGCCATGTGCAGCTGCGCAGACAGCGCCTTCACCTGCCGCTTCACCGGCTCCAGGCCCACCATCCGCTCCAGCTCCGCCAGCGCCTCGGCCAGCGCCTCCGGATCGGCCGGCCCCGCCGGCAGGCCCGCGAAGGCGCCCTGCGGGGGCACGGACACCTTGCGCCGCACGCCCTCCGCCCGGCCCGCGGGCGGCGGAGCCGCACCCAGCGGATCGGCCTCCGCCTGGCCGTCCGCGGCGATGTCCTGGACGGGCCCGCCCCCGCCCAGCGCCACCGCCGCGAAGCCCCCGCCGGCCGGCGGCGGACCGTGCCCGCCGTAGCCCCCGAAGCCGGAGTACCCCGCCATCCCGGCCATGCCGTCGGTGTCGTCGCCGTCCTCGATCGCCGTCAGCCGGGCCGCCGTGTCCATGAACGCCGGGTCCACCCGGTGCACCGCCCGGTACAGCGGCAGCGCCGCCGCGCTGCGCCCGGTGCCCTCGTGGGCCCGCGCCAGCCAGTACCGCAGCTCCTTGCGCTGCGGCTGCTCGCTGCGGCACCGCATCAGCGCTGCCGACAGGATCGGCTCCGCCTGCCCGTACATCTCCAGCCGCACCCGCGCCATCCCGCCGAACAGCCCCGCCTCGATGCCCAGCAGCGGATCGTCCACCAGCGGCTCGGTGTGCCGCACCAACTGCTCCCAGTCCTTGACCAGATAGGCCCGGCACGCGTGCAGGAACCGCACCTGCGGATCGGCGTCCACCGGGGGCAGAGCGGCGAGCGCCTGGTCCAGCTCGGGCACGTGCCGGCCGTCCAGCCAGTGCGAGGCGTGGGCCAGCAGCAGGTCCCGCCGGCTCTCCAGCACCGGCTGCACCCACCAGCCCAGCCAGTACCAGGAGTTCAGCGTCCGCCGGTGCCGGGTCCGCTGCTCACCGAAGCGGTCCCGGTGCGCGTACATGCGCAGTAACGCGTCGGTGGTGTCAACCCGCAGCGCGTGCAGACCCAGCCAGGCGTCGGCCATCGTGGGATCGAGTCGTACGGCCGCCCGGAACTCCTCCTCGGCCTGCGGATAGGCGCCCATCGTGCAGGCGTCGACCCCGCGCAGCCAGGCGAGTTCGGCCGGGGCGTGCGTGCTGCCCGGCGTGCCGAAATCCATCACGTCCCCCACAAGCCTGCCCCCGTGGTGCGCGGCAACCCCCGCTTCGAGTGCGCGAGTTGCCCTTGCGCCGATGAAATCAGGGCTGCATCGTACCTGCGGTTTCGCACCTTACGTAGGGTGCGAGGAGGCGGGTTGGGGGGTGTGTCCCGGGAGCTTCCGGTGACTCAGGGTGAAGGTCCGGGGTGGCCGGAGACAGGACGAAGCCCCCGATCACGGGGGAACAATCGGGGGCTTCGTGTGTGCGGCGGCCGCTAAGAGCCCCGCATTGAGAACGTAAGGCCGGTGCGGGCCCCGGGTCAAGCAGGTCGGTGGAGCCCCGGCGGAGCGGAATTCCGCGACGGCTCAGGCCCGGGGGAGTCCGTCACCCTCGGTGACGGAAGCGGGGGTTCGGGCGGTCCCACCCGCCCCGGAAGACCACTCGTATCCCGTACCACTCTGGCGCACCAGAGTGTCCGCGAAGGGGCGCGAAGGGTCGTCCGAGAAGTGCGCGAGCTCCGCGCGCTCCCATCCGTCCCAGAAATCGGAAAGTTCACGCCCGTCCCGGTTTCGCCCCCGCCCCCAGGACCGCGCGCGCGGCATCTCCATCCACAGCAGCCGCGCCAGATGCGGGCGCAGCGCCCGCCGCCCGGCCCCCACCCCCTCGACGAGCAGCACCGGCGCCGGCTCCAGCACCCGCTCCGCACCGAAGCGGCGCTCCACCCAGTCGTACGGCGACCAGTGCGCGGGCCGTCCGGCGCCCAGCGGCTCCAGCACCTGCGCCCGCAGCCGCTCCTGCCAGCCGAACAGCTCCTCGTGCGTGGCCACGTCGTCCAGGTGCAGCACCGGAGCCCCGCCCAGGGCCAGCGCCAGCCGCTCGGCGAAGGTGCTCTTCCCGGAGCCGGCGTGCCCGTCGATCCCGACGACCCGTACCGGACCGAGCGACGGGGGCAGCGCGGAAAGCTCCCGCGCGAGGGACTCGAGTGACATCTGCGGCTCCACCCGACCAGCGTAGACAGGCCCGACACGGCGCGCGGCTTCGGCCCGCGACCACCGGGAACTGGAAGGGTGAAGCCAGCCAAGCACCGACCCACCCTGGGGGAACCCCGCGATGACCGCACCCACACCGCGCAGGGCCGTACTCGTCGCAGCTCTCGCGGTCGCCACCGCCGCCACGGCCGCCGGCGTCTGCGGCGGCAGCGCCTCCGCGTCCGTACCCTCCGCCCCCCGGGGCCCGGGCCGGACCGTCGACAACCGGTTCTGGTTCTCGTACGCCCACTGGCTGGCCGGCCGGCACCAGGGCACCACCGCCGTCGCCGGCGCCCGCCCGGGCCTGGAGATCGGGACCCCGGCCGGCGGGACCGAGTACGCCGACCCGCACACCGGCCGGAAGGGCGTCTGGGAGTACGCCACCTGGACCTCCCCCGTCCACCGCTCGGCCGTCCCCGCCACGGAGGCCGTCGCCTCCTGGAACGCCCGCACCCCCGCGGGCACCTGGATCCAGACCGAACTGCGGGCCGGCTACGACGACGGCACCACCACCCCCTGGTACGTCATGGGCCGGTGGGCCTCCGGGGAGGGCGACATCCGCCGCACCTCCGTGGACGGCCAGACCGACGGCCGGTCCACCGTCTGGACCGACACCCTGGCCGTCGACGCCCCGGCCGGCGGCCCGCGCCTCACCGACTGGCAGCTGCGCCTGACCCTGTACCGCAGGCCCGGCGCCGACCGGGGGCCCACCGTGTGGCTGGCCGGCGCGATGGTCTCCGCCATCCCCGACCGGTTCACCGTCCCCGCCTCCGCCCCCTCCGGCCGGGCCCACGAGCTGAAGGTCCCGCGCTACTCCCAGGAGGTCCACAAGGGGCGCTACCCCGAGTACGACAACGGGGGAGAGGCCTGGTGCAGCCCCACCTCCTCCCAGATGGTCATCGAGTTCTGGGGCCACAAGACCCCCGCCGCCTCCACGTCCTGGGTCGATCCGCGCTACTCCGACCCGCAGGTCTGCCACGCGGCCCGCTCCACCTACGACGCCGCCTACAAGGGCTGCGGCAACTGGCCCTTCAACGCCGCGTACGCCGCCACCCACCCCGGGCTCGCCGGAATCGTCACCCGCCTCGGCTCGCTCGCCGACCTGGAGACCCTGGTCCGGGCCGGGATCCCGGCCATCACCTCCCAGTCCTTCCGCGCCGAGGAGCTCACCGGCGCCGGCTACGGCACCGCGGGCCACCTGATGACCGTCACCGGGTTCACGGCCGCCGGGGACGTCGTCGTCAACGACCCGCACGCGCCCGACAACCCGTCCGTGCGCCGCGTCTACCGGCGCCGCGAGTTCGAGACGGTGTGGCTGCGCACCAAGCGCCGCAACGCGGCCGGCAAGACCGTCTCGGGCGCGGGCGGGGTCTGCTACCTCTACGCGCCGGTCCTGCCGGACCCGGCCCGGATCGCGGCCCTGAGGGCGGTCGGAGTGCTGTGAATTCCGCTTTTGACCTGGCGGCTGGATAGGCGGAACATTATGGGGTAAATGGCACATAAAGGCTTCTCAAGGAGAGGCGGCCAGCCATGACCACCCAATCAAGCATCGAGCACCACCCTGACCTCGCCGAGATGCGCACGCGCTTCGAGCGGGTGACCAGCACCCCCGCGGCCCAAGCCGTGGAGGCATTGGCGCTGGTCGCCGGCCTGTACCTGGCGGCATCCCCGTGGATCGCCGGGTTCAGCACCCTCACCCCGCTGGCCATCAACAACCTGATCGCCGGCCTGGCGTTCTGCCTGTGCATGGGCGGTCTGGGTTCTGCCTACGAGCGCACCCACGCCATGGCGTGGACCGCGGTCGCCCTCGGTGCATGGACGATCATCGCCCCGTGGGCCATCGCAGGCGAGATGGACACGACCCGCACGGTCGTCAGCAACGTCATCGCCGGCGCCGTCGCCCTGTGCCTCGGCCTCGCGATGGCGGCGATGGCAGGCCGCAAGCGGGAGACGCGCGTCTGACCGGCTCTCCGCAGGGGTCCTCACGGCCGGGCCCCGGCCGCACCGGCACCTCCGGGCGGCCGGGGCCCGGCGGCGTGACGCGCGCCACCAGTGACCATCGTCTCTACCGCGAACGCCGCAAACGCTGGCACATTGGACACCATGACAGCCAACAGCGCCGCAGCCGAAGCCCCCGCCCGCAACCTCGTCCGCACCGGCGGGCCCAAGGACGGCTCCTCCTGGCTGGAGCACGTGCTCGGCTGGACGCTCGTCGTGGTGGTGGCCATGTTCGTCACCCAGGTCGGCTGGCTGTAACCCTCCCCGCCGCAGCACCCGCAGTACCTGCCGCACCCGCACTGCCCGCAGCACCCCGCGCGCCCGTCACGTTCCTCGTGACGGGCGTTTTCGCGTCTCCGGACGGCGGGCCTGTTTGACGACAGTGGATCATGCCTGCACTATTCCACTAATCAGATAGTGGAATGAGGTGAAGGGCATGGAATTCCGGGTCGACCGGCGCAGCGGCGTCGCCACCTACCTACAGCTCGTCACCCAGGTCAAACAGGCGCTGCGACTCGGCGTACTGGAACCCGGCGACCGGCTGCCCACGGCCAGGGAGGTGGTCGAGGCCACCGCGATCAACCCGAACACCGTGCTCAAGGCGTACCGGGAACTCGAGCGCGAAGGCCTCGTCGAACCGCGCCCCGGCGCGGGCACCTTCGTACGGCGCTCCCTCTCCCGCCCCGAGGCGGCAGCCGACTCCCCGCTGCGCCTCGAACTGTCGGCCTGGATGGCCCGGGCGCGCGAGGCGGGCCTGGACCGCGAGGACATCACGGCGCTGATCACGGCCACCGTGGACGCAACCTTCAGAGAGGACACCACGTGAGCGATCCGACCGTCGCCACCGCACTGCGGGCGACACGGCTCGGCAGGGCGTTCCGGGGCCGCAGCGCCCTGAGCGAGTGCGACATCGAGCTGCCCGCCGGACGCGTCACCGCACTCGTCGGCCCCAACGGAGCCGGCAAGAGCACCCTGCTCCAGCTCGCCGCCGGCCTGCTCGGCCCCACCACCGGGCGGATACGGGTCTTCGGCCACGCCCCCGGCTCCCGCGAAGCCCGCGCACGCACGGCCTTCCTGGCCCAGGAGAAGCCGCTCCACCCGAGGTTCACCGTCGCGGACACCCTGCGACTGGGCCGCGAGCTCAACCGCGGCTGGGACCAGGCCCTCGCCGAACGCCTCGTACGGGCCGGAGGCATCCCCCTCACCGCCCGCGTCGGCTCCCTCTCCGGCGGAAACCGGACCCGCGTGGCCCTCGCGCTCGCGGTGGGCAAACGCGCCGAACTCCTCCTCCTCGACGAGCCCCTCGCCGACCTCGACCCGGTCGCCCGGCACGAGGTCACGGCCCTGCTCATGACCGAGGCGGCCGAGCGCGGCGTCACCATCGTCATGTCCTCCCACGTCCTGGCCGAGCTGGAGGACGTCTGCGACCACGTCCTGCTCCTCAAGGACGGCGCCGTACGCCTCGCCGGCGACGCCCAGGAACTCCGCACGGCGCACACCCGGCTCACCGGCCGCGCCGACCCCATCGAAACCGACGGCCTGCCCCACGCCTTCGACCGGACCACCGTCGTCCACGCCGTCACCGCCGGACGCCAGGTCACCGCCCTCGTCCGCGGCCCGGCAGCCGGGACCGCGGCCGCGGCCGCCGCGGACGAGGACCGCTGGATCCGCGAAACCCCCTCCCTGGAGGACCTGTTGCTCGCCCACCTGCGCGCCCCGCGCGCCGACCGTACGGAGGCAGCCGCATGAGGGGCGTCCTGTGGCTGGCCTGGCGCCAGCAGCGAGCGATGATCATCACCGGCACCGTGCTGCTCGCGGCCCTCACGGCCTGGGCCGCGTACCTGCGCTCCGAGCTGATGGAGCTGATCGACGAGTACGGCTTCGTCCCCTGCAAGGGCTGGAACGGCGGCTGCGAGAGCCTCGGCAGCTTCCTGGTCCTGGACGCCAGCACCGAACCGATCAGAGCCCTCGGCACCCTCGGACTCGCCCTCCCCGTCCTCATCGGAGTGTTCTGGGGCGCCCCGCTGCTGGGCCGCGAGCTGGAGAGCGGCACCTTCAAGCTCGCGCTCACCCAGGGCGTCAGCGGCCACCGCTGGTTCGCCGCCCGCTTCGGCCTCGCCGCGGTCTTCGCCGTGCTCGCCTCGGGCACCGTCGCCGCCCTCGTCGCCTGGTGGTGGGCGCCCGTGTCCAACACCCTGGACGGCCTCTACTGGTACGACGCGTACATATACAACGCGACCGGCCCCGCCCCCGTCGCCTGCGCCCTGTTCGGCCTCGCGGCCGGTACGGCGGCCGGCCTGCTCGTCCGCCGCACCCTGCCCGCCATGGCCGTGACCTTCGCCGCGATCGGCGCGGTCGGCGTGCTCACCCGGCTCCTGCGGGGCGGCTGGATCGCCCCGGAGACCCGGATCACCCCGGGCATGACCCCCAAGCAGCCGGTCGGCAGCGCCTGGTCCACGGGCCGGTTCGGCTACCTCACGCCCGACGGGCGCGAGTACGACATCAACACCCCCGTCTGCCAGACCTCCGGTGAGGAGCTCAGGCAGTGCATGGACGAGCACGGCTTCGTCGCCCGCTACCACAAGGTCTACCCCAGCAGCGAGTTCTGGACCTTCCAGTGGATCGACACCGCGCTCTACCTCGGCCTCGCCGCCGTCCTGGTGGCCCTGGTCCTGTACGTCCTGCGCCGCCCCGCCGCAATGGCCCGCGCCGCCGCCACGGCGGACAGCGCGACTACTACCACCGCCGCGACCACGACCGCGACGACGACCACGACCGCGACGACGACCACGACCGCGACCGCGACGACCGGAACGACCGCCGGCGTCTGACTCCCGCCACACCACCCACAGGGGACCCCTCATGGCCACGAAGAAGAACCTTCAAGCCGACCGCGCCAGCGTCACCCACAAGGTCCGCTACGCGCTGAGCAACCCGACCCGCATCGCCCCCTACGTCCGCCGCGCCGCCCGGGACGCCTGGCTGCGCCACAAGCACCCCGACCACGTCTCGTACTACCGGGCCGTCATGGCCTCCGACACCGGCCGCAACCCCGAGGCCGCCGTCGGCAGCCAGACCCACGACCGCTGGCTGGCCCTGGGCAAGATGCAGTTCGACTACCTGAAGGAGCACGGCCTCGCGCCCGCGCACCGCATGCTCGACATCGGCTGCGGCAACCTGCGGGCCGGCTGGCGCTTCATCGAGCACCTCGACCCCGGCCACTACTACGGCATCGACATCTCGCCGGACATCCTCATCTCCGCGAAGGAGACGCTGACCAGACAGCGTCTGCAGGACAAGCTGCCGCACCTGACCATCACCCGGGACCTCACGCTGGACTTCCTGCCCGACCGCCACTTCGACGTGGTGCACGCCCACAGCGTCTTCTCCCACTCCCCGCTCAACATCATCGACGAGTGCCTGGGGCACGTGGAGCGCGTACTGGCCCCGGGCGGCTGGTTCGACTTCACCTTCGACCGCACCGAGGGCGCCGAGCACCAGGTCCTGCGCGAGGACTTCTACTACCGCACCGAGACCCTGGTGGACCTCGCCGCTCGACACGGCCTCAAGGCCCGCTTCATGGACGACTGGGAGCGGCTCGGGCACGGTCAGTCCAAGATCCGCGTCACGGTGGGCTGACCGCACCGGGGGGCGGCGGGCCCGCCGGGATCACGGGCCCGCCGGGGATCAGGAGGCCTCCAGGCGCAGTCCCTCGGTGACGATCACATCGGAGGTGACGAGCGCCTGCTCGGCCGTGACCCGGGTCATGAACACGAACGGCGGGATCACCGGCGGAGCGGGCAGTCCGTCGGGGCTGAAGGTGACGCACAGCAGTCCCTCGATGCAGCCGCTGAACCTCGTCAGGTACAAGGTGACATCGCCGCGCAGGTCCAGGGAGGCGGCGGCGAGCCCGTACTCCTCCCGCCCGTCTCGCGTGCGCAGCCGGTAGTCGCGCAGCGAGGCCGCGTGCATCCGGAGCACCAGCACCTTGAGCGGCCCGTCCGCCGTCGGCACGTGCGTGACCCCGGCGAACGCGAAGCCCTGGGGTGCGAACAGCGAGGTGGTGACGGTCGGGGGAGTCCGCGCGGCCATCGGCGGCCCCGCGGCGGGCACGGCCTTCGCCTGACCCGTCAGGGGCCCGCCGGCCGTCAGCGCCGCCAGCAGCACCACGGGCAGTACGACGGCCCGCACCCGCGGACCGGCGCCGTCCGGCCTCGTGACGTACGGACTCCCGTCGTCCGCCCCTCCGTCTTCGTAGTCTCCGCCGTCTCCGTCGTCCAGCGGGGTCCAGGCGAAGGCCAGCGCGCTCCCGGCGATGCCGAGCAGCATCCCGACCAGGAACCCGCCGAGATTGGTCGCCACGAACGAGAGCACCGACAGCAGCAGGGCGTGCAGCGACACGTACGCCCGGGCCTGCGGCAGGAACCACAGGAACAGCCCCGCCAGGACCAGCGCGACGCCGATCCCGATGGCGGCGATCCCGCCGAGGCCCAGGCTCACCAGCACGGTCAGCGGGGAGAGCGGGACCAGCAGCAGCTCGGTCCCGCCCAGCACCAGCAGCAGCCCGCCCCAGAACGGCCGGGTCCGGCGCCAGGCTCGCAGCCGGCGCCGGTGCTCCGGCAGCGGAAGCCGCCGCTCGAGCCACCCGCTGGGCGCGCCCGGCAGCCCTAGAAGCACTTCGCGCCGTCCAGGCCGACGCTCAGCCTCAGACCCTTGAGCCTGAAATCGCCGCCGGTCGCCGACCAGGCGCGGGAGCGCACCCCCACCACCTCGATGTCCCCGGCCTGGAGCCCGAACTTGCCCGGTTCGCCCTTGACCCCGCTCACCTGGTCCAGGGTCGAGGCGTCCCGGCCGATCTGCGCCGTGCCGAAGGTGGCGTCGCCCTGGAGGTCCTCGCCGTCGATCACCAGGTTGCTCGCCGTGACCTCCCCGGCCGGGCCCCCGGCGATCAGCTTGAACACCACCGTGCCGAGCGGGGTCTGCACCTCGGCGGCGCGCCGACGACGGCGACCGCGGGGACGGCGACCAGCGCCGCCTTCCTCCAGCGGACCCGGCCCTCACGGGGCCGTCGCGCGGCCGTGCCCGTACCAGTGCCCGTACCCGTGCCGTCGTCCTCGGTGCTGCGGTTGCGATGGCCCATGAGGGTGCCTCCCGTACGTCGTCCAGTGCGCAGGGGAAGTGCTGCCAGGGGCTGCCATACTTCAGCCATCCGGTGGCAGTTCGAGGCTAGGGCCGAATTTGAATAATAGTCAACAGCGGGGTACGACCGGGCGTTCGCAGGTCCGCAGGGCCGAACTCATAGCGACCGGGCGCAAGTTGTTCGCCGACACCCCGTACGACGCCCTGTCCATGGACGACATCGCCAAGCAGGCCGGCGTCGCCAAGGGACTGATCTACTACTACTTCAAGAGCAAGCGCGGCTATTACCTCGCCATCGTCGAGGACTCCGTCGCCGAGCTCGTCGCCCGCGCCGGCGGCGACACCGGCCTCCCGGCCGCCGAACGGGTCCGGCGCACCATCGACGGCTACCTGTACTACGCCGAGCACCACCGGGCCGCCTACCGCACCATCGTCACCGGCGGCGTCGGCTCCGACGCCGAGGTACTGGCCATCCGCGACGCCGTCCGCGAGGAACTCGTCGCCACCATCGCCGAAGGCGCGTACGGACACCGCACCGTCCCGCCCATCGCCCGGCTCGCACTCGTGGGCTGGCTCTCCTCCGTCGAGGGGATCACCCTGGAATGGACCGGAGCCCTCGGCGCGGGCGCCGCCGGCCAGCCCGACCGGACCCGGCTCGGGGCGCTCCTCGTGCGCCAGCTGCGCACCACCCTGGACGTGATCGAGGAGTTCGTCCCGGAGTGCCCCGCTCCGCCCGCTCCGGGGGAAGCGGCCGGACAGCGAGATGATCTTGCACCGGTGACGGGAAGCCCCTGATCGGGCATACTCAACCCGCCGCAGCCGCTGAGCAGCCCCTTCCGTGATCCGGGAGGGCAACATCGGCTGTGAGAGCACAGAGAACCGGCGGCGCGTCCCACACCTCACGCGTCGCCGCCGTGCCCCGACCAGGGAGGAGAGCGCCGCCATGACAGACCGCGCCCCGCAGACGGTGGACCGTCAGCTGCCCACCGAGGAGTCCCGGGACCTCCTCGCCCTCGTGCGCGAGATCGCCCAGCGGGAGATCCGCCCCCGGGCCGCAGAGGAGGAGGACGCCGGGAGCTTCCCGCGCGAGGTCTTCACCCTGCTCTCCGAGGCGGGCCTGCTGGGCCTCCCGTACGCCGGAGAGTTCGGCGGCGGCGAGCAGCCGTACGAGGTCTACCTCCAGGTCCTGGAGGAGCTGGCCGCGGCCCGCCTGACCGTCGGCCTCGGCGTCAGCGTGCACTCCCTCGCCTGCCACGGGCTGGCCGGCTACGGCACCAAGGAGCAGCAGACCGCCCACCTGCCCGGAATGCTCGGCGGCGGCCTGCTCGGCGCGTACTGCCTCTCCGAGCCGGCCTCGGGCTCCGACGCGGCCTCGCTGACCACCAAGGCGGTGCGCGACGGCGACGACTGGATCATCACCGGCACCAAGGCGTGGATCACCCACGGCGGAGTCGCCGACTTCTACACCGTCCTGGCCCGCACCGGCGTCGAGGGACCCAAGGGCATCACCGCCTTCCTGGTCCCCGGGGACGCGGCGGGCCTGACCGCGGCCGTGCCCGAGAAGAAGATGGGCATGAAGGGCTCGCCCACCGCCCAGCTGCACTTCGACGGCGTACGGGTGCCCGACGCCCGCCGCATCGGCGAGGAGGGCCAGGGCTTCACCATCGCCCTGGCGGCACTGGACGCCGGGCGCCTGGGCATCGCCGCGTGCGCCATCGGCGTCGCCCAGGCGGCGCTGGACGAGGCCGTGACGTACGCGCTGGACCGCAAGCAGTTCGGGCACCCGATCGCGGACTTCCAGGGGCTGCGCTTCATGCTGGCCGACATGGCCACGAAGATCGAGGCGGGCCGCGCGCTCTACCTCGCGGCGGCACGGCTGCGGGACGCGGGCAAGCCGTTCTCGCGGCAGGCGGCCATGGCCAAGCTGTTCTGCACGGACGCGGCGATGGCGGTCACCACGGACGCGGTCCAGGTCCTCGGCGGCTACGGCTACACCGCGGACTTCCCGGTCGAGCGGCTGATGCGCGAGGCGAAGGTGCTCCAGATCGTCGAGGGCACGAACCAGATCCAGCGCATGGTGATCGCCCGCCACCTCGCGGGGCCGGAGACGCGCTAGGGGGGTGGGGGCGGGCCGGCTGCGGGGGGTGGGTCGGCCACCGTTGGCGTGCCGGCTGTCGGCTGCCGGCTGCCGGGGGCGGGTCAGTTCCCGAAGAGGGGACCGTTCGGCCAGATGGGAGAGGCGGTGATCCGGGACCACTCCGGGTCGCGCCGCCCCGGCACGGTCCGTCCGTCCTCGCTCCAGCGGGCGACCAGCGCACTGTAGATGGGCGGGTCGGGAAACCGCTGCCGGGCCCCGGCTCCCTGCTGAACCGATTCTTCGTAACCGGGCGCCACCTGCCGCCGTCGGCGACCCGTCCGTGGCGTGGAAGTCTCAACCGTGGTCATGCAGGGGCAACGCGCCAATCCACCGACGGGTAATCGCCACCCGGGCCCGGGGATCCGTTCGAGGGGTACCCGGGGGGTTGGGGGCTGGGCTTCGGGTACTGCGGGGCCTGATTCCGGCTGATGCTGATCAGGGAGGGTTTGGGGGTTTCCCGCCCGTCCTACTGTCCTTCCGGGTCGG
>NZ_JBHXNP010000162.1:0-13081 GCF_042719495.1 Streptomyces sp. NPDC058525 | reverse complement strand
ATCCAGCCCCGCCTGGGGGTCCCCCCGGACGGAGTCTGGGGGAGTTTGAGGCGCGGGGTCTGGGGCGGAGCCCCAGGAGCCGGCCCGCAGGGCCTGGGTTACATGCGGCTCAAGGAGGCGGCCGCGAAGAGGACGTCGCGGATGGCCTCGCGGTCGCCGTGCTGACCCACGGCCGCCTCCTCCGGCGAGATGTGCCCGGCGGCCAGCTGACAGAACTCGACGCGGTCCAGCGCGATCTCCGCCACCGTCCGCTCCACCGACGGCACGGCCCCCGGCGAGTCCAGCGCGATGTCCCACCCGCCACCACCCGCACCCTCGATCTCCAGGTGCAGCGTCCGCCCCGGCGCACCCGCCGCGACCAGACCCCGCGCGGGCGCCGCCAGCCCCGCACGGCGGCGCTGCGCCAGCGCGCCCGGCAGCAGGCGGGCCGCCAGGTCGATCATGCGGTGCAGGTGCGGCCCGGCCGGCGGCTCGTACGGGTAGTCCACCGCCTCCGCGATGTCCCACGCGTGCACCCAGCACTCGAAGGCCCGCTCCAGGAACGCGTCCCCGAGCGGCAGCGCGAAATCCCCGTAGTCCACGGCCAGTTCCGCCACGCCCCGGCCCGCGAAGGACACCGTACGCACCAGCGTGTGCCCCTGCTCCCGCCACGGCTCGCGGACCTGCCGCGTCGTCGGGTACGCCGACGCCTGCCAGAAGTGCTCCGACCGCTCGGCCGGGCCCGCACCCGCCGGCACCTCCTTGCCGAGCGGATCGTCCAGCCCCAGCGCGGTGGCCACCAGGCCGTCCACCGCCAGCAGATGCCCGATCACGCCCGCCACCGTCGTCCGCTGCGTCTTGCGCCGCTCGTCCTCGAACCACTTCAGCCGGACCGGGGTGTGCCACTCCGAGTCCCCGAAGTCCTGGAGCAGCGCGTCGAGCCGCGCGGTCTCGGTGTCGTACGGGTTCGCCCACACCGGCACCGGGATCCGGGCCGGCCGCTTGCCCAGGCAGTCCTCCAGCACCCGCGACCGCAGCAGCGGCTTCAGGTCGAGGTTCTCCTCCGGGTGCAGCAGCCGCAGCGCCTCCTCCGCGCAGGGCGCGCACTCGGTGAGGTGGTCCTCCACCGCCTGCGTCTCCTCCGCGGAGCACGCGGCCAGCGCCCACGCGCCGAGCAGCGACTTCAGCACGGCGTGCGAGGGCCGCTCGGCGACCGGCGGCGGCAGCGGCTGCAACTGCGGCGCGTGCAGCGGGTCGAAGTCGTCGGCGGCGCCGCGCGGACCCGGTATCCGGGCCGGGCCCCCGGGGCGCTCGTATCCGTCCTCGGGCCACTCGGCGGGGCCGTTCATCGCGACGTTCCATATCCGGGCTGGGCGGTGTCCTCCTGCGGGAGGGCGTTGGCGGTCGACAGCAGCTGGAGCCCGAGCCGCAGCCGGCGCCGCGCCTCGTCCTCGCTGATCTGGAGGTCGGCGGCGGCCTGCCGGTAGTCACGCCGCTTGAAGTACGCGAGTTCCAGCGCGGCCCGCAGCGGCGCGGGCATGGAGGTGACGATGTAGTCCGCGCGGGCGGCGGCGTTGGCACTGCGCACCTTCTGCTCGAGCTCCTCGCGCGAGCCGCGGCCCAGTTCGGCCTGGCGCAGCCGGGCCACCGCCTGGCCCTGGGTGATCCGGGCGACCCAGGAGCGCATGGAGCCCTGCTTGGGGTCGTAGGCGTCCGGGTTCTCCCAGATGTAGCCGAAGACCTCGCGGGTGATCCGGTCCGCGGCCTTCTCGTCGCCCAGCACCCGGTGCGCCAGGCTGTGCACGAGCGACGCGAAACGGTCGTACAGCTCACCGAGCGCGGCGGCCTCGCCGCGGGCCAGGCGCTGCTGCATGCGGCGGTCCCAGCGCGGTGGTACGTCCTTAGGCATGGTGCCCCCAGCCGTGTGTCGACGCATCGAATGTAGTGGGCACCTGGCCGATCGCGCCCGTTTTGCGGGAAGGTCACCCTGGAAGTGAGCGCTCCGTGATAGGGGCGTGGCGGTGTGTGAACCGTGGTAAAGGGGGCGGCACATGGGGACAGGTGTACGCGCCCCGGCGCGCTCCCCGTGCGCGGGTTCGATGCGTTCGCCCCCTTGACCGGTTCGCTTAACGCACAGGCCACCGAGGCCTTACGCTCCTGCCTTGTCTTGATCTGACCCCACCGCACACGTGAAGGCGGAACCCCGAACATGGACAGCGCAGAATACGAGCGCAAGATCGCCGCCCGATTCGCCACCTTCGACCAGGACGGGTCCGGGTATATCGACCGGGAGGACTTCAGCGCTGCCGCGAAGGCCGTCCTGGCCGAATTCGGCACCACCGCCCGGTCCGACAAGGGCCAGGCCGTGTTCGCCGGCGCGGAGGCCTTCTGGCAGGGCATGGCCGGGATCGCGGACGTCGACGGGGACCAGCGGGTGTCCCGCGAGGAGTTCATCACCGGCGCGGCGAAGCGGCTGCGGGACAATCCGGCGCGGTTCGCGGAGATCGCGCGGCCGTTCCTGCGGGCCGTGATCGCCGTCGCGGACGAGGACGGCGCGGGGGCGACGCCGGCGGCCGCCGTGCGGGTGCTGCGCGTGCTGGGCACCGCGCCGGAGCTGGCCACGGGGGTGGCGGCGGCGCTGGACGCGGACGGCGACGGGCGGATCTCGGAGGACGAGATCCTGGTGGCGTTCGCGTCGTACTGCGGGGTGGAGGCGCCGGACGCCTGACCCCTGCGGGGGGCTTGGCCGCTTTCCCGTGGCCGGGGGCTGCTCCCCCCGTGGCCGGGGGCTGCGTGGGCGGGGCCTTGGCTCTGCGAGGCCCCGCCGGGCCGTGGCCGGGGCTGTGCTGTGCTGTGCCGTGCCGTGTGCTGGGCGGGGCTGCGTGGTGGGGGCGGGGCCGGGGTGGGGTGTTGGTCGGGACTGCATGATTTATGGCGCCCTGTGCCGGCTTCGCGGGCGACGGCCTCCCGGCGCGCCACAAATCACGTTTTACGTCCCGACCAACACCCCACCCCGTCCCCACCCGGCGGACACAAACCAGCCCCTCCTGCGGACACATCCCGCCCCTCCGGCCGGGCAAATTCAGCCCCTCCGGCCGGGCGAATTCAGCCCCTCCGGCGTTTGAGGAGCGGGGTGCGGGGCGGAGCCCCGGGTCTTGGGCCGCGTCACACCCGGGGACGGGCTACGCGAAGACCACCGTGCGGGAGCCGTTGAGGAGGACGCGGTGTTCGCTGTGCCACTTCACCGCCCGCGCGAGCGCCTGGCACTCCACGTCGCGGCCGACCGCCACCAGCTGGTCCGGGGTCACCTCGTGGCCCACCCGCTCGACCTCCTGCTCGATGATCGGCCCCTCGTCGAGGTCGGCCGTCACGTAGTGCGCGGTCGCGCCGATCAGCTTCACGCCCCGGGCGTGTGCCTGGTGGTACGGCTTCGCGCCCTTGAAGCTCGGCAGGAACGAGTGGTGGATGTTGATGATCCGGCCGCTCAGTTCCTTGCACAGGGTGTCGGACAGGACCTGCATGTAGCGGGCGAGGACCACGAGCTCGACGTTCTCCGCGCGGACGAGCTCCAGCAGCTGCGCCTCCGCCGCCGCCTTCGTGTCCTTCGTCACCGGGATGTGCACGAACGGGACGTCGTACGAGCCCACCAGCTCCGCGAAGTCCGTGTGGTTGGACACCACGGCCGCGATCTCGACCGGCAGGCCGCCGATGCTCGAGCGGAAGAGCAGGTCGTTCAGGCAGTGGCCGAACTTCGACACCATCAGGATGATCCGCATGCGCTCCTCGGAGCGGTGGATCTGCCAGTCCATCCTGAACGAGTCGCCGATCGCGGCGAAGCTGGCGCGCAGCTTCTCGAGCGTCACGGCCGGCTCGGCCTCGAAGTGCACCCGCATGAAGAAGAGCCCGGTCTCCCGGTCTCCGAACTGCTGGCTGTCCACGATGTTGCAGCCGGTCATGAAGAGGTAACTCGACACGGCGTGCACGATGCCCTGCTTGTCGGGGCAGGACATGGTCAGGACGTACTGCGGGGGCTGGGGCTGTGCCTCGGGCTGCGGGTCGCTCATGACCGCATAGCCTTTCACACCGCGCGGGTGAGGATCTTCAACACTTCCAGCGACCGCGGCCGCTCGTCCGGGTCGTCCCCGTCCGCCGTCGCCAGCCGTACGTGCGCCTCGCGCGCCGCGCGCACCGCCTCGGGCCAGGCGTGGTGTTCCAGGTAGGCGGAGACGGCCGCGTCGGGACCGACCTGGTGCATGATGCGCAGCACCCGGAGCACGGCCAGGTCGACCAGGGCCGCCTCCTGGGAGTCGCGGAAGATCGTGCCGACGTACTTCTCGGCCGACCAGCTGTCGAGCCAGGTGTCCTCGACGAGCCGGTACACGGCGTCGGTGACGTCCCCGTAGCCTTCGGCGCCGGCGAGCCAGGTGTCCTCGTGGAAGGCCGGATCGGAGAGCATGTGCAGCGCCGAGCGCACGTTGCTGCGCCAGCGCCACCACGGCATGTCGTTCAGGGGCATGCCGCCCATGGTGGAGGAGCGGCCACCGCGACGGGAAGAGTTCTTCGAACCTTGGGCGAATGTCACGCCGTCGATCGTACGTTCCCGCTCTCCGCGATCTTCAGGCACGTGCGAGCAACCGGAGGAGACCATTCCCCCCGGCAATTCACCTTCACGTCACTGGATGTTGCGAACCCCTCACTCTTCAGTTACCCGTGGGGCGGAATGGTGCATGGACATGACCGATCGGCGACACACCGCAACCCTCTCCCGCACCGTCCTGGCCACGGCTATCGCTGCGTGTCTCGTCGCCGGATGCGGGGTCCTCCCGGGCGACTCGGGGGGTTCCGGACAGACCCTCACAGTCATGACGTTCGCCCCCGAAGGCACCAAAGCGACCAACATGCCCGGAATGACCGGCATGGCGAAGGCGTACGAGCGCTGGGTCAACTCCAAGGGCGGCATCAACGGGCGCAAGCTGCGCGTCCTGACCTGCAACGAGAACAACACGCCCAGCGGCGCCGCCGACTGCGCCCGCAAGGCGGTCAACGAGAAGGCCGTGGCCGTCGTCGGCTCCTACAGCCAGCACGGACGCGCCTTCATGGCCCCGCTGGAGGCCGAGGGCATCCCGTTCATCGGGGGCTACGGGGTCTCCTCCGAGGAGTTCCAGTCGATCCTGTCCTACCCCGTCAACGGCGGCCAGCCCGTCCTCCTCGCCGGCGCCGGGCACCAGCTGGGCCGCGCCTGCACCCAGGTCTCGCTGGTCCGCCCCGACACCCTCGCGGGCGACTCGATGCCGATCCTGCTGAACGCCGGGCTCAAGGCCAACAAGATCGCCGACGCCTCCGACATCCGGGCCGCCGAGGACTCCGCGGACTTCTCGGCGCAGGCCCGCGAGGCCCTCGCCGACACCGCCACGACCGGCGGGGGCAAGGACAAGGAGAAGGGCAAGGGCTGTGTGACCGCCGTGCTCGGCGAGCGCACCGAGACCTTCTTCGACGCCTTCCGCCGCGCCGACGCCCAGAACAAGAGGCCGCAGATCTCCTCGGTCCTCGGCAGCGTCAGCCAGTCCCTGGTGGACCGCACCGGCGGCAAGGAGAGCCCCTTCGAGGGCGCGTTCCTGACCAGCTGGTACCCGGTGGCGGCCGACCCGCTGTGGGATCCGATGCGCAAGGTGATCGCCGACCACGCCTTCGGCGACGACGGGGTCGACCCCGACGACAGCGGGACCCAGACCACCTGGATCGCGTACGCCGTGCTGAACGAGGTCGTGCAGCACTTCAAGACGGGCGAGGAGATCACCGCCCGCAAGATCACGCGCTCGCTCAACCAGTCGGAGGCCGTCAGCACGGGCGGCCTCACCCCGGACCTGAGCTGGCGCTACCAGGACATGCGCGCCGTCGCCGGCTTCCCCCGCATCGTCAACGGCCGGGTCACCTTCCAGGTCGTCCAGGCGGGCCGGCTCGTGGCCCAGGAGGGCGAGCAGACGATGGACATGACGGCGACGCTGGAACAGGCCCCGCGGGCGGCGTGACCGCCCGGAGTCCCATGTCCGTTACCTCACCTGCGTGCCCTGCGTACCGTATTTCCCGGCCGGCCGCTGGTGTCCGCCGGGGACCTCGGTGCCGTCGGGGAAGGTGACCGTCGCGAAGCAGGAGCAGGCCCAGATCTGGATCTGACCGGGATGGTGGGCCAGCTCGAAGGGCCGGTCGTGCCAGGTGCCGTACGAGGTCACGGTGAACTGCTCGCCGGGCCGCAGCCAGTAGTCCTGCCCGAACGGCTCCAGCCACAGCTCCAGGAGCTCGTCCCCGCTGTTCTCGACCAGCATCGGAACGGGGTTCCCCAGCCTCTGGATGCCCTCCATGCTGAAGTCCCCGTCGATCGCGGACATGTTCTCGGCCAGGGGCTCCGTGACCCGGGCGAGGGTCAGCGGCTCGGCGCCGGGGGCCGCTGCGGCCCCGGCCCCGGGCTCCCCGCCTCCGAAGAGCTGCCGCCAGAGGGAGGTCCGGCTCACAGCTGCGACTTGTCGCGCTTGGTGAGGGCGTACTTGGCCGCGATCCTGTTCCACAGGGTCGCGGCCGAGTCCTTGGCCTTCGTCGCCTCGCCGCTCGCCTTGTTGCCGGCGACGGCGTTGTCGGTGCTCTTCGCCTTGCCGTCCTTGCACTTGTCGTCGTCCACGTCGTCCGCCCAGGCCGCGTAGCTGTTGTCGGCGTTCGCGGAGGACTGCCAGGCCTTGGTGAGCGCGGCGGTCAGCTTCGCGTGGTCGGGGAGCTGGTCCACCTTCAACTCCTGGAGGCGGGTGACGAGCTCCTCGCGCTGGCGGGCCGCGTCGCGCAGGTCGGAGGCCGCCTGGTCGAGGTTGTTGCAGCTCTTGACGTCCTCCACGGCCTTGATCACCGCGGCCCGGCTGTCGTTGCTGTCCGCGAGGAGCTTGTCCAGCTGGACGGCCTGCGGGCGGCCCGGGTCGACGGGGGCCTCGCCGGCGGGCGCGGCCGAGCCGCCGCTCGCGGCGGTCGTGGGGGGCACCGCGGCCGGGTCGTTGTTCTGCGGCTTGCCGTTGCCGAGCAGCGAGCCGACGCCCAGCCCGGCCACGGCCAGGCCGATGACCACGGCGCCGATGATCGCGGGCGACACCTTGCGGGGGGCCTCCGGCGGAGGCGGGGCCTGGGGCGGCGCGAACTGCGGGTTCTGGTGCGGCTGCTGGTGGTGCGGCTGCTGGTGGTGCGGCTGCTGCTGCGGGTGGTGCTGCTGCGGCGGCGGTACGGGGCGCTGCCCGCGCGGCGGGTAGGAGCGCGGCGGGACCGGCGGCAGGTGCTGGGCGTGCCCGCCGGTCGGGGCGCCCCCGGCGGCAGCCGGCGGAGCGTCGCTGCGGAACAGCCCGTCGAAGGGCCCCGGCCCGCCGGCCGCGGGACCGGCCGGCACGGGCGGGAGGTACTGGGTCGCGGCCTCCTCGTGCGCCGGAGCCGCGGGCACCGGCGGGAGGTACTGCGTCGCCGCTTCCCCGTGCGCCGGAGCCGCGGGCACGGGCGGGATGTACTGCGTCGCCGCCTCCTCGTGCGCGGAGGCCGCGGGGGCCGCCGGCACCGGCGGGATGTACTGCGTGGCGGCCTCCCCGTGCGCGGGGGCCGCCGGTACGGGCGGGATGTACTGGGTGACCGCCTCGGGCAGCGGCGGGTAGCCGTAGCCGTGCGGATCCCCGGGCCCCTCATAGCCGGGGCCCACCACGTGCCCGGGGCTCGGCTGAGGCTGCGGCTGCGGCGGCTCCTGCGGGGGCTGCTGCTGCTGCGGGTCCTGAGGGTGCTGCGGGTAGCCGTACGCGGGCTCCGGACCCCACGGGGCACCCGGCTGGGGGCCGCTCCCCTGTCCGTTCTCCGTCACCGGGACTCCTTCTCCGACTCGCCCGAACCTACGGAACCGTCGGTCACGCTACCCGGTCACACACCGCGACCGGGAGGCCACCCGGCAACAGCACTACGCGACACGGGCCTCCAGGCGGGCCGTGAACTCCCGGACCGAGGCCTCCTGCGCGTACGGCTCCAGCCGCACCCGGAAGTCGTCCAGGTACTCCGCGCCCCGCGTCGAGCGCAGGCCCGAGAGCAGTTCCGACGCCTGGGTGGCCGTCTGGCAGGCCTGTTCGACCTCCCGCTGCTGGACCTGCGCCGCCGCCAGCAGCAGCATGCCGATGGCCCGGCGGCGGGCCTTGCCCGCCGGGAGGGCGCGCAGCGCCTCCGCCGCCTGCCGGGCCGCCGCGTCCGCCTGGCCCAGGTCCCGGTGACAGTGCGCCAGCTCGTCCGCGAGGTACGCCTGGTCGAAGTGGCGGATCCACACCGGGTCGTCGCCCGACTCCGGCTCCGCCCGCTCCAGCGCCGTGACCGCCCGCGACGACAGCACCGCCGTCGCCCGGTTGTCGCCGAGCAGCGCGTGCCCGCGCGCCTCGGCCGCGTAGAACATCGCCTCCACGCGCGGGGTGACCTGGCCCCGCGTCCCCTCCTGCGCGGCCCGCGCCAGCTGCGCGATTTCCCGCGGGTTGCCCAGCTCGGCGGCGAGGTGGCTCATCGACGCCGCGAGCACGTACCCCCCGTACGAACGGTCACCGGCCGCCTGCGCCAGCCGCAGCGCCTGGATGTAGTAGCGCTGGGCCAGGCCCGGCTGGCCCGTGTCCACCGCCATGTAGCCCGCGAGCTCCGTCAGCCGCGCCACGGCCCCGAACAGGGCCCGCCCGACGTGCTCCCGGTACGAGCCGCCGATCAGCCCGGACACCACGGAGTTCAGGTAGTGCACCACCACCGGCCGCACGTGGCCGCTGCCGAAGCGGTGGTCGAGCTCCTTGAGGGCCTCCGTGGTGGCCCGTACCGCCTCGACGTCGGACATCCCGACGCGCGAGCCGCCGCTGCGCGCCACCTGCGGGTCGGCGCCCGTGATCAGCCAGTCGCGGCTCGGCTCGACGAGCGCGGACGCGGCGACGCTCGAGCCCGCCAGGAAGTCGCGCCGGCCCACGTCGCTGCGCCACAGCTCGCAGACCTGCTCGATGGCGCCGACGACGGTCGGGGAGAACTGCAGGCCGACGCCGGAGGCGAGGTTCTTGCCGTTGGCCATGCCGATCTCGTCGATGGTGACGGTCCGGCCGAGCTTGCGCCCGAGCGCCTCGGCGATGATCCCGGGCGCCCGGCCGCGCGGCTGCTGGCCCCGCAGCCAACGGGCCACGGAGGTCTTGTCGTAGCGGAGATCGAGGCCGTGTTCCGCCCCGCACATGTTGACCCGCCGGGCGAGCCCGGCGTTGGAGCACCCGGCTTCCTGGATGAGTGCCTGCAGCCGTTCGTTCGGCTGGCGGGCAACGAGAGGCCTGGCTGCCATGAAAACCCCCTGAGGCCGCGGGTGATCGTTGGAATGATCACTTCCCGCCTGATGTGCGGAGAATCTTCCGCTCTGCGTCGTGTCGCTACCCAGCAGCGGCGCCCCGGGCTCCTACGCGCCCCCGCCCGTGCATCGGTGCGCCCCGTATGCAGGATCGATGCTCCGCCCACCGGCCGGTTTACGCCCGTAACCCCAGGTGACCCGCGGAGTTGTGATGGGCGTGGAAGAGACCATGGGAGTCACGGAGACCGCACCCATCCCCAAGCAGCGCGGCGAGCAGCTGCTGGACCATGCCGTGCGGTACGTGGAAGAACGGCACTGGGACGTCTTCGCCGGCACCTGGCTGGAGGCCGGAGACGGGCGCGAGCTGTGCTCCTGCGGGGCGGCGGACTGCCCGGCCCCGGGCGCGCACCCGGTGGTGAAGGACTGGGCGGCGCAGGCGACGGGCAGCGCGGTACGGGTCCGGCAGATCTGGGGCCGGAACCCCGGGGCCTCGATCCTCATGCCGACGGGCCGGACCTTCGACGCGCTGGACGTGCCGGACGCGGCCGGATTCCTGGCCCTGGCACGGCTGGAGCGGATGGAGCGCACGCTCGGGCCGGTCACCCTCACCCCCGACCACCGGATGCTGTTCTTCGTCCTGCCGGGCGCCGGCGCCAAGGTGCCCGACCTCGTGCGCAAGCTGGGCTGGACCCCGTCGGCCATCGACCTCGCAACCCGGGGCGAGGGCGAGTACGTGGCCGCCCCGCCCACCCGCTTCGGCGGCCGGGGCTCGGTCCAGTGGGCGCGCCGGCCCACTCCGGCCAACCGGTGGCTGCCGGACACCGAGGAGCTGATCGACGCACTGGCGTACGCGTGCGGCAGCGAGGCCGCCGCCGAACGCAAGCGCCGCCAGGGCTGAGCCCGCGGCACCGCCCGCGCAGGAGAACCGCTCCAAGGCCGCCGGAAGAGCTCCGCAGGGCTGCCGGAAGCCCACTGGAAGGCCGCCGACCTGGGGTGTTGTCAGGACATTGCCGACCGGAAACTCATGACATAAGTAACTGCTCAAGCCTCTCCCCCGCCTCCTATGGTGAAGACGGAACGACCAACGGGGACGTGTGACGAGAGGCAGGCGCATGCCGGACCAGGGTGATGCGACGGGTGGGACGTACGAGACGGGTGGCGCGCGATCCGCGCCGTCCGCCGTACGGGTGGAAGGCCTGTGGAAGCGCTTCGGCGAGCAGGTGGCCGTCTCCGGGATCGACCTGGAGCTGCCCGCGGGCAAGTTCATCGGTCTCGTGGGCCCGAACGGGGCGGGCAAGACGACGACCCTGTCGATGGTGACCGGGCTGCTGCGCCCGGACATGGGGCGGGTCTTCGTCGCCGGACGCGACGTCTGGGCGGACCCGGTCGACGTGAAGTCGCGGATCGGCGTACTACCGGAAGGGCTGCGGCTCTTCGAGCGGCTCTCCGGCCGCGAACTGCTCGGCTACATGGGCCGGTTGCGCGGACTGCCGGGCGAGGAGACCGACAAGCGGGCGACACAGCTGCTCGACGTCCTGGACCTGGCCGGCTCGCAGCACAAGCTGGTCGTGGACTACTCGACGGGCATGCGCAAGAAGATCGGCCTCGCGGCCGCCCTGCTGCACAACCCCGAAGTCCTCTTCCTGGACGAGCCGTTCGAGGGCGTGGACCCGGTGTCCGCCCAGACCATCCGCGGCGTGCTGGAGCGCTACACCGCCTCCGGAGCCACGGTCGTCTTCTCCTCCCACGTGATGGAGCTCGTCGAGTCCCTGTGCGACTGGGTGGCCGTCATGGCCGCCGGCCGGATCCGCGCCGCGGGCCCGCTGGCCGACGTACGGGGCTCCGCGCCCACCCTCCAGGCCGCCTTCCTCGAACTGGTCGGCGCCCACGGGCGCGACGCGGCCGGGGACTCCCTGGACTGGCTGGGCGGCGGCTCCGGAACGGCGGACACCCGATGACCGCGGTCACCTCCTCCGCCGCTGCCGCCTCCCCCGCCGCGTCCGCCCCGTCCTCCGGCGTCTCGCTGACCCCGGTGTTCGTCCGGCTGAAGCTGTCGCTGCTGCGCAACGGGCTGAAGGGCTCCTCCAAGCGCAAGGCCGCCTGGATCAGCTCACTGGTGTTCGCGCTGGTGGTCGGCTTCTTCGTCACGCTCGGCCTGGCCATGCTGCACGGCAACGCCCACGCGGGCACGGTCGTCGTCCTGCTGGCCGCGATCCTGGCGCTCGGCTGGACCTTCATGCCGCTGTTCTTCCCCACCGGGGACGAGACCCTCGACCCGAGCCGGCTGGTCATGCTGCCGCTGCGCCCGCGTCCTCTCGTACGGGCCCTGCTGGCCTCCTCGCTGGTCGGCATCGGACCGCTGTTCACACTGTGCCTGGCGATCGGCTCGGTCATAGCGGTCGCCCGCGGCGCCGCCGGGGTGGCGGCCGCGGTGGTGGCCGCCCCGCTGCTCCTCGTGGGCTGCGTGACCCTCGCCCGCGCCGTGGCCACGGCCAACGTGCGCCTGCTGACCAGCCGCAAGGGGCGGGACCTGGCGCTGCTCAGCGGCCTGCTGATCGCGGTGGGCGCGCAGCTGGCCAACTTCGCCAGCCAGCGCCTGTTCCAGAGCGGCGGGCTGTCCCAGCTGGAGCCGGCCGAGGCGGTGGTGCGGTGGCTGCCGCCGGCGACCGCCGTCGGCATGGTCGACTCCGCGAGCAAGGGCTCGTACGGGCAGGCGGCCGCCCAACTGGCCGTCACGCTCGGCGCCCTGGCCCTGCTGCTCCGGTTCTGGGAGCGCAGCCTGACCAAGCTGATGGTCACCCCGGACGGCTCGACCCTCGCGGCCGCCAAGCCGGAGAAGAACCGCACCGAGCGCGGCTTCTGGGCCCTGCTGCCGGCCGGCCGGACGGGTGCCGTCATGCAGCGGACCCTGCGCTACGCCGTCCGCGACCCGAAGACGAAGTCGGCCTTCGTGACGGCCCTGGCGATCGGCCTGATCATCCCGGTCTTCAACGCCCTCCAGGGCACCGGCTCGCTCTACCTGGCCTGCTTCGGCGCGGGAATGCTCGGCGTCCAGATGTACAACCAGTTCGGTCAGGACACCTCGGCGTTCTGGATGGTCGCCCAGACCATCTCCACCCGGCACGAGGCCTACGCGGAACTGCGCGCGCGGGCCGCCGCGCTGGCCCTGGTCATCGTCCCGTACACGGTCTTCGTGACCGCGGTGACGGCCGCGCTGGTCGACAACTGGTCGGGCTTCCCGGCGGCGCTGGGCGTGGCTCTGGCACTGGTGGGCGCGATGCTCAGCACGGGTGCGCTGGCCTCGGCGCGGTACCCGTACTCGATCCCGACGGAGGGCGCGTTCAAGAACGTCGCCCCGGGACAGGCGGGCCTGGCCTGGATGAGCATCTTCCTCGGCCTGCTGGCCTCGGCCCTGCTGTGCGCGCCGGTGATCGGCCTGACGATCTGGCTCGACATGGCGAACTACCAGAACATGTCCTGGCTGGTACTCCCCATCGGCGCGGCCTGGGGCGCCCTGGCCACCTGGTCGGGCCTGCGCCTGGCAGCCCCGATGGTGGCGCGGCGACTGCCGGAGATCCTTGTGGCGGTTAGTAAGGGGTAGGGGGTGGGGTTGGGCTTCGGGGGGGCCTGATTCCGGCTGAGGCTCATCAGAGATGGTTTGGGGGTTTCCCGCCCGTCCTACTGTCCTTCCGGGTCGGGCCGCCCTGTCAAGGGCGCTCCTTCGTCGCGTCGCTTCGCGATGGCCTCCGG
>NZ_JBHXNP010000161.1:0-13161 GCF_042719495.1 Streptomyces sp. NPDC058525 | reverse complement strand
AGCCAATACACCAGCCACGCCTTCACCGCCCTCGCAGCCGCCCGCAACATCCGACTCTCGGTCGGACGGACCGGAGTGTGCTGGGACAACGCCCTCGCCGAATCCTTCTTCGCCACACTCAAGAACGAGCTGGTCAGCCAACGCAGATGGCACAGCCGATCCGTCGCCCACAGCGCGATCTTCGACTACATCGAGGGCTGGTACAACACCCGCAGACTCCACTCCAGCCTCGGCTACCGAAGCCCAGCCGAGTACGAAAACACCGCAGCCTGACCAACACAAACAACCTGTCCGCCAAACAGGAACAACCTCACACCGCGGTGCCGGCCGCCGCCAGGACGGGAACGACCGGCAGGTCGGGATCGAGGGCGTCGAGGATCGGGGTGGTCCAAGCCCCGGCCGCGACCACCGCACGCGGGGCCCGGAAAACCCCCGCGGGCGTGTCGAGGAGGTAGCCGCCGCCCGGGGCCGCTGTGAGCGTGCCTGCCGGAACGCGGATCGTGTGGGACGCAACCGCGAGGGCTGCGTCCAGGGTGGCCAGCCAGGCCCGGGCGTCGAGGAAGCCTTCCTCGGGCAGGTGCCAGGCGCGCAGCGCACGGTCGTTCTCCAAGGGCCGGTAGCCCGCGATGTCCGTCGGGCCCATGTCGTGGCAGGGCAGACCGTGCTCGGCCGCGGAGCGGGCGACGGCAGCGAACGAAGCGTCGTCCAGGCCGGAGGAGACGGCGTTCAGGACCATGAACGTGCCGGTCTTGTATCCATCCCGCTGTGGGGCCGTGGCCCCGGCTCGGGCGCGGACCTGCTCCCGCCAAGCCGGCCACCTCGAGGCCGCAGCGACCGCGAGCTCGATACGCAGCCGGCCGTGGCGTGCGCGCACCGCGAGATCGGTGACTTCCCCCAACGCTCCGAGCATCGCCCCCGCAGCACCCGATGCAGCCCCACCACCGCTACCGGCTTCGCCGGTGTCGCCGGCCAGCACCACGCGGATCGACGGCTCCGCCTCAGTGAGCGCGAACGCCAGCGAACGGCCCACCACTCCCGAACCGACCACCAGCACATCCGCACCCTGCACAGCCACGCCCGCACTCCTCCGCGTCGTCCAGCCCGGCCCCCGCCCCCGCCCCCGGGGATCCCGTGGGACGGAGATTGGGGGCGACCGCGCGGGTGCGGACCTGGGGCGCACATGTCATCCAGCCACCGCGACACAGCAAGATCAAGATGATTCCCGGCCACCCAATCCAGATCGGCCGTATGCCTTGCTCGGTGAGCCGGTGACCAGCGCGTCCTGGCGCATCGCCACGCGCTGTTCCGGGAACCGGGTGACGGCGCCCTGGCAGAGCGAATGACCGCCTCAGGCCCACGCTTGGAAGGTGGGACAGGCTCAGTCAACGGCACGCCAGATCATCGATCCGAGGGCCCGGAGGGAACGCCCCAGCGTAGGGCCTGCGGTAATGGCTTGCGCAATCCGCCCGGCCCTTCGGTCCATCCGCCGCAGGATCCGTGCACGCACCCGTTCGTCCCGAGCATTCCAAAGCGCGAGGATGTCTCGCCATGCCTGGTCGCGCCAGGACACCAGCATCAGCATGACCCCTTGCGCGCCGACCCGGCGGCCCAACGGCACGTACCGGGCAGCGGTGGTGGCCTGGCAGCGGTAGCGATCGATCAGCACGTCCGCGCACTCGAACACCGACTGCTCCAGGAGGCGGTTCACCCTCTGGTAGTCCTGGTGGTAGCGGCGCAACTGGGTCGCGTCGATCCGATCGCGGTGTGCCCGAAGGTAGCTGTGCACGACCAAACCCAGGTCGTAGTTGATGTGCGCGTTGATTCCCAGGAACGCGCTCTGCCACGGCGCCGTCACCCGGTTCCCGGAACAGCGGGTGGCAATGCGCCAGGACGCGCTGGTCACCGGCTCACCGAGCAGCGAGCAGCGGGTGGCGATCAGTGCCTCCTCGGCGAACAGGCCGGTCAACTCAGAGAGCCACGTCGGGTCCAGGAAACCGGTGTGGTCCTCGGCGTGCATGACGTTGACCACTTGGCGGGTGATGACCTCGTAGACGTCAATGAAGACCGCGCGGTGGTCGCCGACCTCGCGCAGTCGGCTGCTGAGCAGTTCGAGTGCCGTCAGCGCCTCCGGCGCCGTACGAGGCCGCCAGTTGATGTCCTCGGTCCTGATCGCCACACTCGCTCCGTCACTGTAGTTGTCTCCCCCGATCACCCCTCCCTCAAGGGGTGACGTGGTGGGGTGGCATCGTGCGCCAAGCTAGGCAGCCGGGCTCGCCAGACGGGGGGACAGCGGATTCCGGCTGGAGAACGCCGCTGGGGGTGGCAGGTTCGACCGGAACACGATCCGCCGCGTTCCCAGTGGGGCCGCACCAGTTTCGTGCCGCCAACCCCTTGTCCGTGCTCGTCGAGGGAGTCGTTCCACACCAGGAGCCGACGGCGAGCGGGCCGAACGATCAGCCCACGGGGCCTCCCGTGGTGGGACGCCTCGTGGGCTGACTTCAAGTGGGCAGGTCAAGGAGCTCCTGTCCGGTGGGCAGCGGCCCTCATGCGGCCCGTACGCGCTGATCGGACCACAGCTCCCGCTCGTCAACCACTCCCTGTGTCGCAGACGCGGTCTACCACCAGGGCTGGTTGTTGGGTCCGGTCTGCCACAGGCGGTCGTCGCTCGGGTACGAGTAGTCCAGGCGGACGCTGTCCCACTGATCATTGTTGGTGTTCTGAAGGGACATGGCGATGTTCAGGTTCTTCACCGGACGCCAGATCCACCACCGCTGTTCGTTGCCGCCCTTGGTCTCAAGGCGCGCGCTCCACTTCTGCTGGTCCGATCCGTCGCAGGCGCGTACCACGATCCGGTTCCCCCGGACCGGGTTGGTCGTCTCGGGCTCGATGCACTTGTTCGCGGCACGGTTGCGCAGGGTCGCGGTCCACAGCTGGTTGGTGCCGTCATAGGTACCCTCCCAGTCCCACGCTTCCGTGATGTGGCTGTCCCAGCGGGTACCGCGGAGCGCGACCACCTCGGCTCCTTCCGCGGTGCTGTCCCCACCCAGCGCCAGCCGGCTGCCGTGCATCTTGTTCACCATGTCCTGGTTGATGAGCGAATCCGCCGACGCCGGTGAGGCGCCGGCCAAGACGATCGGGACAGCAGTGCACACGGCGGCGAGCAGCGAGAGCATACGCTTGCGCATGACAAGTCGTCCTTCCGGAAGGAGGGGTGAGGGCGGCGCGGTGACGCCGCCTCGGCCTGGGAACGGCTGGGACGCTTCCACACACCGCTGCTCGACTTCTCCCGCCACGCCCGAACACGAATCGCAGAAACGATCCCCTGTACGCACAACAGACCTGCCGACGCGGAAACCTGTGCGTACCGCCCCCGGCCCCCGATACGTCAATCGTGTGGCGAAGTACGACCGTTAAGGCGCTCCCGCTCTCTACTGCACCGCGCACGGGCCACCACCACACCGGATCGGCCCTTGTCCCGCGCCGTTGATGGCGATCACTTGTGCACCGGGTTCACCTCCGGGTTTCGGTCCTGCCGGCCGTCGATGCTGTCGGCTGCTCGTAGAGGCCGTTCGGTGAATGCCCTGAGCGGGGTGGCGAGTGCGGGCGGGGCTCAAGGGTGCAGTCGGCGTCGCGTGCGAGGGGGTGTTGGTGCTACGCGGGCTGCAACGCGGGCCCCTTGACGGCTGTTGGGTCGTTTTTGTGCAGGTCAGTGCTGCAATGCGCAGGTGTGTTGCAGCGCCGGTGTTGCACAACCGAGCGAGGTTGTTGCGGCCGTTGGTCGATTCGGCTGCCTTCAGGGACGCCCACCACCCTCTATCGGCTGTTGGGATGCGTCCCGCCGTGTACATGCGGATGGATCGCGTTGAGGCGGACCCCGCACCCGAGCGGCGCCGACAAGGACGAGCCTGATCGGATACCAGGCCCCGGACCGACGCAGGCCGGGACCCGCACACCGAGAACGGCCTGATTGGCGCTCGTTCCAGCACCAGCTCACTGACACGCTCCCCAACGACCGCGCCCGGCCCAGGGCGCGGCAGCGTGGAGGGGACGGGCGCGGTTATGGCATGGACGGGTTTGGGTGGGCGGGTCGTGACGGCGGTGCTGGGTGCGGTGCTGGCCGGCGCCGGGTTGGCGGGTGGCGGTACAGCGGTGGCGGTGGAGCCGCCGGTCACGCAGGTCGTGGGCGGTGGTGACGCTCCGGCGGGTGCGTATCCGATAGGTGAGCAGCACCCGGTTCACCTAGCTCCAGCAGCCCGTCCGCTCCACCCAGTCCTGCTCGATGTCCTCGCCAGAGCAATCGAAATCGCCGACCACGAGTAGACAGGCTCCGCGTTCCACGATCTGGCGCGCCCGCTCCACGACGAGGGGCCACCGGATCCGTTCACGAGCCATACCGGTACATGTACCCCTCCGCGCGACCGCCGGCCCCCGGGACACCGATGACCTCTCCCCTCGGCTATCGGGAGGAAAGACACCTCATGCAGCTAACGGGTCAAGTTGACCTTGGCCGGCCGGCTGCAAAGACGGCCAGCAGGGTGTCCGCCCGGACGTCCAGTTCGGGCGTCAGAGTTTCTTTTATGGCCACCATGAGCTCATCGCCGCCGACCGCGCGGGCAAGCCGAACCTCGACCTGTCGATGCTCGCCGGCCAAGGGATACGAGTACCAGCCGTCGGGCCGCTCGTCGTCGGTCGCCTCGACCGCCAGAGCCACCGTCTCCCAGTCGGTGGCATCGAACCCGCAACCCACGTGGTGCGCCAGCCGCCAGCAACTCCAGGAACGACCGCAGGTTGCGCTCCCGATCCATCCACCGACCTCTGCCATGGCTCCCCCTCCGTGCTCGGAAGGGACAGCCTGTCGCGGTAGCGGGAGGCAGGCATCGGGTTGACCGCGTAGATCTTCCGGGGTCCTTGCCGAAGCTGGCGACCAGCAGGCCGCGGCTGGTCTCGATGGCCACCGGGATCGGCGTCTCGGCGGTGTCGCCGTGCTCGGCCAGGAGGTTCAGCAGCAGGCGGTAGCCGTCCAGGTCGTCGCGGATGCGGCACTTGGCCAGCAGCTTGCCGGTGTCGTCGGCAAGTGCGACGTCGTGGTGTCCCTCCGCCCAGTCGATCCCGCAGAACACGTCCATGGATCCCGCCCCTTCTCCGGTGCCGTTCTCGAAGGCGAGCACGCGGGGCCGCACGGCGCGCTAATTCCAGGGCTCCAAGGCCCGCCACCTCATCAGCCGTGCGCGGCACCCAAACTGCACGGGCGCACGCCGTGTCCAGAGCTCGGAGCTCGTGAGGAGAAACGCGTCACCGAGCGGCAGCTCATCCATCGAGGATCCCGAACCCGACGGGCTCGTGGGGGCAGAACGTGCGAGGACCGGCCGGCGCCCAGCGCCACCAGTCTTACCCGAGACCTCGACGGTCGGAGGTGTCGTAGGGGGCACCACGGCACCGACCGGACCACACACGTCCTGCCCCGGGCCGGACAACGCCGCCCCGGGCCCATCAGAGATCCAGAACCTCTAATTACTCACAAATTAGAGGTGTCGTTTTCCGAAGCGGGCTTGCCCATGACCTCTGACCTGCGCGAACGGAAGATCGCCAGCTTCGGGGGGTGCCACCTCCGGTCACACCTTCGCTCCCCCCGCCTAGTGCACCCCCGCAGACAACGCTCCAGCTCCCTTCCGGTGCAACCCTGACGTCAAGCTCCCACCCCACGTTTCGTCGCTCTATGACTGATCGAGATCGATTGCACCTCGTCCCGACGTCTGTCCCCGTACGCTTGTCGCCCCTGCCTGAGAAGGAGGGTCTGCCTTGACTGTCCGGTGCCACCCAAAGTTGATCGCGTGCCATCAGACTCTGAGGTATAGGGAAGGCTGCACTGCCAGGTGACAGATGCAGGCCGTGACGGGGGGCTGGTATGCGGTGGGTGTTCCGGTGGATCGTGCGAGGCTCGGGCGAGACGAGACCCCTGGACGTGTATGACGTCGCGTTCCTGGCGGGCGGGGCTCGGCATGTGGTGGACAGTGCGGTCACCGCGCTGCACCAGCGTGGGCTGCTCGTGGTGAAAAACTCACAGGTCCATTCCGTGGAGGGAAAGCAACCTCTTCATCCGGTCGAGCGCGCGATGGTCTCCTTCTGCAGGCACCCGACAGACATCGACATCGTACGAGCCGTCCTTCAGCGCTCCCCAGAGATTGAGAAGATCGGCCGCGGGCTGGCCACGTGGGGTCTGGTGGCGGGCGCGGAGCGTCAAACGACCCCGGCGGGCCGGCGACATCTCCAACAGGCCCAGCTTGACCCGCGCATGCTGGAGTACGTCTTCCCTCATCGCAGCCCGCGCTGGGAAGGGGACGTGTCACCCCCAGCGGGCCAGCCCCGAAGGCGGCCGGGCGGCAATCGTCGTTACGGCGACCCCGGCCCCGGCCTGGATACGGATACACACTCCGGCGGCGGTCACAGCGGCGGGGGCGGCGGCGGCGAGTGAGGTTCCAGCGGCCACTTCGCTACGGGGTGGACTATTGACCAGCAGGTTCGCTCCGCCAGGCGGTGACAACCTCCACAACCGAACGAGGCACATAGGCACGCCTGTTGTCACCGTAGGTGGGTGTTGCAGCCAGTTGAGCGCTGCCGCGGGTTGAGGCGGCTGGGGACTGTCAGTAGCTGGTGGCAAGATCGCCAACATGCTTTTCGTACGAACTAATCCGCCGCGGCCTGTCTATCTAGGTGACAGCGGTCTTCCCCGAGCTGGCGCCGTTGGCGCGTCCTGCAATGCGGCTGCATCCGCGTCCAGGGGCGCCTTCGGTCAGGGACAGCTCGGTCGGCGGGCCGCTGATGTGGCCGGCAGGCAGCCGTGGCCGCACTGTGAAGACGCGCACCTGCACGTGGCCAGTGGGTTCCGTCAGTCACCGACCGAAGTGCGGCTCCAGAGATGCCTGCAGTCCCGGTGGCGCCCTGACGGCCAGGCTGCCACCCTCACGCCCGAGGAGGAGGCGCTCGAGGAGCGCAATGCCGCGTGGCTCGCGAAACGGCTCGACGCCGGCCCTTCCCGGGCCCGCCGAATGCCCGGTCCCGATGTTGCCCGTGGCTCAGCTGTTCCTGCGTGACATACCCCTGTTGCGGCCGCCCAGGCAGGCCGATCTGCTTCAGATTCTCTGGTGCCCCTACGAGCACGATCCGGATTGCAAGCCGGCGACCGCACTGTTCTGGCGGTCCGCCGCGGAGGTCCGCGACGTCCTCGCCACACCACCGGAACCGTACGAGGCGGACTATCCGGGTTACGTGCCAGAGCCGTGCGTGCTGGCACCAGAAGCAATCACCGAGTACCCCAACAGCCTGGACCTCAGCCCGGAGCTCCAGCGGATGCTGGAGGACTGGAACAGGTGGCAGGCAGTCGGCGCGACCGTGGACAGCTCTTACGCGGAGTACCCGCAAGAGTTCTATTCCACTCATCTGGGCAACGCACCCGGCTGGAAGGTTGCTGGCCGGCCCCCGTGGGGCCGTACCGACCCGACGCCTCGGTACTGCGCTGTGTGCGAAGTACGGATGACCCCGCTGCTGACGATCGCTTCCTGGGAGTGGGACGGCGATGAAGGCCGTAGCTGGGTGCCGCAGGAAGACCAGGCCGCCGCCGCCAGCTCTCACTACGCGGGCCAGAACCCCCCGCAGCCGACGAGAGTAGGGGTGGGCAGCACGGACAACATGCAGATCTACATCTGCCCGACCTCCCCCCAAGCATCCGCACACCGATCTGATCCAATGAGCCGTCCAGCTTGCATCACGCCCCTCCCGTAGCCGGTGCTTGGCGCCGAGCCGGCCGGTGCGTTCGTTGGCTCCTCCCTGGCCGGCTTCTCGTGGCAGTGGGCACGCGTCTTGAGCTGGTGTTTCGTGGCCCGGGCAAGCCTGTCCCCCTCTTGGGCAACCGGGTCTGGGCAAGCCGGTCGGCTCTGAGCGCGGAGGCCTATTCGGCGGGAACGGGAACGCCCGGCCTTCATCAGGGCCGGGCGTTGGCCGTCTCACCGGTCGGGGTGCTGGCTCTACCGCCGGGGCTCGGCGGAGGCGGGGCGAGCGCGCGCAGCGGGCTCAGGGGGTCGGTGATGCCGAGCTTTTGGGTGGCGGGGCAGATCGAGCAGCGAACTTCCGGCGGGCGAAGGTGAACTCCTCACCGTGCCACTTGGCCTTGTCCCTGAGGACCGCCAGGCACAGTGCATCGATCCACTCCCCCGGTGTGACCTCCTCCTCGGGGCCGTCGGCACCCGGGTCGTAGTTCATACCGAAGTTCACGTACTCCAGGAAGACGTTGAAGCTGCAGTGCGGGTGGTACGCCGCGTACGCGACGGCGCCGGCCGCGGCCTCCGAGGCGTCCTTGAGGGCGACCCTGGCCTCTGCGGTGTCGAGATCGGGTGTCTCGGCGGAGAGGGCGCCCAGGTGGTCGAGGAACCCGTCGGCGATCGACTGCCACTCGTAGGTCGCCATGCGGCCGGCCCTCGACATCGAGTTACCAGCCTAGGCGCAGGGTCCGACAGGCGGGCGATGGGCGTTCACGTCACCAGGCGCAGGGATGTTTCCGCGATGCCCAGCCGGACGCTCTGACCACAGGTCAGTTGTAGGGCGTCGCTTTCCATTCCGTCGCCGAAGACCACGATCCGGTCCGACTCCACGGTCAGCGTCAGGCCTTGTCCCGGTTCCAGCTCGCCGGCGATCCTCGTCGTTCCGGTCGCGGGGGACGGCCAGGCCTCGCGCACGAACCACAGGAGCCGCCGGTCGCGAGGTTCGGGGAGCCCCACGGGGCTGCCGCGCTCCAGCCACAGGGAGCGCAGCCAGCCGGTGGCGCCCGTACCGGTGCCCACCAGCACCCCGGAGGATGCCTGGGCCTCGCCCGGCCCCGTCTCGCCTTCGGAGCCCAGGCGGTAGCGGGCCGTCTGGTGACCGGGCGAACCCAGGTAGATCTCGTTCAGCGCGAGGAGGCGCTGGGTGTCGTCGGCAACGGCCTCGACCATGGTCAGCTCTTCCACCCGGCCCCCGGCCTCGGCCGCCGCACGCAGCAGGGCGGCCGCGTCGGCGCATCGGTGGCGGACCAGGACCCCCGGGTTGCGACCCGGGTCGGTGTCGATGCCCACCACCGGCTGGCCGCGCAGGTACTTCGCGGTGTTGGCGACCAGGCCGTCTTGGCCGACGACGACCACCACGTCCTCCGGGGCGAACAGGAAGCGGTCCAGGTCCGCCCGCTCCACCCGGGAGCTGCGCCAGGTGAGCGGAACCGCCGCCGCCACATCCCGCAGCGCCTGCCGCGTACGGTCGTGGCGGCGGAACACCTCGTCGATGGACCGGCCTCGGCTGGAGAGGAAGAACGCGGCCTGGCCGTGCGTCCCGTGCCGGGCGAGCAGTTCCTCGTACTCGGTCCTGCGGTGCACGAGCACCGCCCTTGGGGCCAGGCTCACGCGTCCGCGCCGTCTTCCGGGCGTCCGAGCCTGCTGAGGAGCCCGGTGAGGACGTCGGGAGAGAGCGTGATGCTCTCGATCCGCGGCAGGTTCTCCGCCAGCCGGGCCACCGCGAGGGCCTGCAGCGTGCCCGGGGCGGCTTCGTCGTGCACGCGCAGCCATGCGGCCTGGACCTCGGCGCGCGCGGCGCCCGTCTGGCGGGCCGCCTCGGCGTCGGCGCGGGCCAGGCTGACCTTGCGGGCTGCATCGGCCTGCGTCCTCACGGCGTCGGCCGCCGCCTTCTCCTCGGCCTCGCGACGGGTGTTGGTGCCGCGCTGCTCGACCAACTGCTCCTCTCGGCGGGCGAGTTCGATCTGGCTGGCGAGTTCGTTCTCGGCGATGGCACGCTCCCGCTCCACGGCGACGGCCCGCCGTTCGTAGGTGGCCCGGTCCGCCTCCTGCTGGATCTGCTCGCGGGCCGGGGTTCGCAGGGCGCGCTCCACCTCGGCTTCGGGGCGGATCGCCACGACCCGCACGGCCACCACGTCGATGCCGGTGGCCGGGAGCCTGGGCTCGGCGGCGAGACCGTCCGCGACCCGTCCCCGTACGGAGGCGACGCCGTCCACCAGGGCGACGGCCAGCGGGGTGCGGGCCAGTGCGTCGAGCGTGTGCTGCTGCGCGGTCTCGGTGAGGAGCGTGGCGATCTGCTCCAGGGGCGCGCCGCGCCAGCTCCCGGTGTCCGGGTCGACGGAGAAGTCGAGCCGTTCCGCGGCCTCGGCCGGGTTGCTGATCCGATAGGTGACGGTGGCCTGCACGGCAACGTCCTGGAAGTCGGCCGTACGGGCGTGGAAGGCCATTGCCAGCTCGCGGTCGTCGACGGGCACTTCGGAAAGCGCCGCCGACAGCGACCGGTACCAGAAGCTGAGCCCCCGCCCGTCGTGGACGAGACGGCCGCGCCTGTGGTGGCGGATGTGAGCGGTGGGCGCGGAGCGCAGATGGCGCCAACCGAAGCGCCGGGTGATGTCGGCCATGGCGAACCCCCTTCATTTCGTCAATGCGACGATAATGAGCGGATCGCATATCGTCAAGGGGACGAAAAGGCGCGTGGCCCCGCAGGGCGAGGCGAGTGCGAGCACGAACACAAGTACGGATGCGACTTCCTCGATAAGGTTCTGGTGCGCTGCCCTTGGTGTGATGGGTGCGCCGCCGTCACGCCCTACCCCGGCATCCCCGCAGGGGAGGCTGTCGTCACGGCCGGCACGGCCAGCAAGGACGGACCTGTCGACCCCTGCTTCCAGCGACCGCTGTGGTTGCAGGCGAGCTGCTGTGGACACGTGCCGTGGGCGTACAACGGGCGCCATCTCCACCTACTGGAGACCTATGTGGCGGCCAAGCTGCGGGAGCGTGGAGAGCTTGCGCCGTGGGCTCCGATGAGTTTGGTCGAGCGGCAGCCCACCTGGATGAGAACCGCGAGGAACCGCACCGAGGTCTTGCGGACGATCAGGCGCTTGCGTTCCACGCTGCCTGCCGGATGGCCGGCACACGGCCGGAACGGAAAATGTTTTCCGCAGACGCCTATCGAATGGCCGTTCGCTGGGAATGCTGCGTGCAATCTCCCGCCCCTGCCCGGCGCTCACACCGCGCCGCCCGGGCGGGCCTTCCGTTCTGAGCAGTCGGGAGGCACTACGCCATGCACTCATCCCCCACCCCGTCGCCGGCCACCCCCAGCCGCCGCGACCTCCTCACCGGCCTCGGCCTGGCCGCTGCCGCCCCGCTCGTCCTCGGCATCACCACCCGCCCCGAACGCCCTAGCCGCCCCGCCGGCCCGCAGCTCCCGGTCGGCCCGGTGGTCCTGCTGCGCGGCGCCTCACTGGTACTCACCATGGATCCGGCCCTCGGCAGCGGCCCCCTCGGCGCTGTCGAGAACGCCGACGTCCTGATGCGGAACGGGACCATCGCCGCCGTCGGCAGGAACCTGCGGACCCCGCCCGGCACCCGGATCGTGGACGCTTCGGGCAAGTTGGTCATGCCAGGGTTCGTCGATACGCACACCCACCTCTGGCAGGCGGTGATCCGCGGGGGCTGCACCGACGGAGACCTGTTCGGCTGGTTCAACCGATGTACCAACCCCCAGCGGAACCGGCTCACCCCCGAGGCCGTGCACAGCTTCGTACGCCTCGCCGCCCTCGACGCCGTCCAATCGGGTGTGACCACCCTCGTGGACTGGGTGGACATCTTCTCGTACGACCTCATCGAGAGCTACGTACGGGCCCTGGCCGGCACCGGAGTGCGGTTCACCTACGCGATGTTCCCTTCCGAAGCCGACCCGACGCTGGTCACGAAGGTGAAGAAGGAACTCGTCGACCCCGTTCCGCTCGCCGGCTTCCAGGTCGCCACGCACGCGGCACGCCCCGTCCAACACCTCAACCATGCGCACTGGGAAGCCGCCCAGGACCTCGGAGTCATGCTCAACTCCCATGTCCTGGAACGCCCCGAGCAGCGCGCTGACGACCCCATCGGAGTCCTCGCCAACATCGGCGCCCTCGGTCCGCGGCTCTTGATCAACCACGCGATTCACCTGACCGACGACGAGATCGCCGCCGTCGCCGCGCACGACGTGCGTGCGGCCCATTGCCCGCTCAGCAACATGCGGCTGGCTTCGGGCATCATGCGGCTGTCCGAGTTCGGACGGCGTGGCGTCAAGGTCGGCCTCGGCCTGGACGGCGGGACCAACGACAGCTCGGACTTCCACGCGCTGATGAAGACGGCCATCGGCCTGCAGCGCGCCCGCGCGACGGAAGCCGGGATCTTCCCGCAAGTGCACGACGTCCTGCGGATGGCCACGCTGGGCGGCGCCGAAGCCCTCGGGATCAGCGACCGGGTGGGTTCCCTGACCCCCGGAAAGCGTGCCGACGTCGTCGTCGTCGATCCGGCCGCCCTGAACTTCGCGCCGCGCTTCGACTGGATCGGACAGACCGTGTACAACGGGCGCCCCGAGAACGTCCACTCGGTGTTCGTCGACGGACGGCCCCTCAAGTTCGACGGCCGGCTCGTGGACGTCGACACGGACCGCGTCGTGCGGGAGGCCGAAACGGCCGCCGCCCGGATCCGCGCGGCCGGCTGAACTCCACCGGCCTCGCCGCGGCCGGCGAGGCTTGACGGACGGCGCAGATCAGCCCTTCCCTTCGCACACGTCCTTCCCCTGCTCGGCGAACGCCTTGAAGTCCTGCATCTGCTGGAGCGACTGCTTGCGGAAGGCGCCGGGCATCAGAAGTCCCACCAGCTTCATCAGAACCCGCTGAACCGGTATTCGTTCTCGCTCTCCCAGAGCGTCGTTCCCGGGCCGGCTTCGGTCAACCGGTCGCGCACGGCGCTCCACAAGCCCTCGCCGACGATCTCGCGGTCGAAACGAACCACGGTCGTTCCCGGGACCTCGCGCAAGTCCGCGGGTTCCCGGCGTGTGATGGTCTCGGTGCACTCCATCTTCCGCTGGCCCATCTCCATCACCACCCGCGACGTGGTGCCGAGCTGCCCGTGCCCGCCGCTCAGAGGCTCGTGCAGTACCAGACCCCGTAGCCATTTCGGCGAGTGTGCCGGGTCGGCGAGCAGCTGCACCACGTGGAGCCCGAGAACGTGGGCCGGTCCCGGGTGGCCACTCAGCCCAGGTCCTGGGCTCCGGGGGCTGACGCCGGTCAACGGTCGGGGAAGGCCAGCAGCTCACGGTCCCATTCATCGACTGCACGCAACAGCTCGACCT
>NZ_JBHXNP010000160.1:0-13253 GCF_042719495.1 Streptomyces sp. NPDC058525 | reverse complement strand
GGGGAAGGCTGGAACGTTAGAGGCAAGCTCGACCACGCCGACCCGCGCTGGATGAGCCGTTAGGGTCGTCATCGTTGCGAGAAGGGTCGCGCCGGACGCAGAGCCGGTCCGGGGAAGGGCACCCTGATGAGAGCGGCAGGTGTGTCCACGCGCTCTGCCGTAGGGGCTGCGACCATGGACGACCGCCTCTTCTCACGGTCGCAGCCCACCCAATCGCCTCCTCACCTGATCCGCGATCGCCCTGTGGCCCGCGGCAGCAACCCCCGGCGGTCGGCCTCCGGTCATCACCGATGGCACGCTGCAGATGGTGAGCCGTACGGACCGCGCAAAGCACTGAGCGGATACGCATGAAACCCGATGTCGGGACAGATTGGTCCAGCTTCGCGCAGGTGGCGCCTGACCTCGCCCGACGTGCTCGGGCGGCCGCTGAGCGTCACGGTTTCGTCCTGGTCGGGACAATCCGGCAGGACGGCACGCCTCGAATCAGCCCAGTGGAGATTCATTTCGTGCGGCAGCAGCTGATGCTCGTCATGATCGCCGGATCGCACAAGGCCCGTGACCTTGATCGCGATCCCCGTCTGGTCCTGCAGACTCCCGTGAGCAATCCCGCCAGCCCCGAGGCCGAGGCCAAGCTCCGCGGCCAAGTCGTCGACGTAGACGCAGCGCAACGCGAAGCGACCGCGGCGTCGGTCGAGTCGGCAAGCGGCTGGCGCCCCCGCGACACGTGGCGCTTCTTCGCCGTGACCCTGCACGCCGCAAGCTACATCGAGTGGCACCAGGACAAGATGACCTTGAGCCGCTGGGACCGCGTCAACGGGCTCTGGCCAACCGAACGACGCCGGCTGGACATGGAGGCCAGCAGATACGTCCCGGTAGGCGGTGACACCGCGGACGGCCTGGGCTACGCACCTCCTGCGCACTGATGCCCAGCCCAGGCAGGGAGCACTACCTGTACGGCGCACGGCACTGGGTGTGTCTCGAGCTGGCGCCGTGAGGCTAACCGGCAAGCGGTCATTATGGCGCCATGGGAGATCAAGGAGACGACAGGCCCGGCGTGGGGGTGAGCGGCGGCGCGGAGCGGCTCGTCCTGCCGGTCGGCGGGGAGATGGACATGGAGCGGGCCCCGATGCTCCGCGATGCCCTCCACGCGGCGATCACCCGGCCGGGCGGGCCTACGGAGATCGCCCCGCCACATAACCCGTTGCCCCGGCACCGACCACACCCTGGCGCAGGGCATCCAGGCGGGTGACCGGCCCCATGCCACCGGCCGCGTCCCGTCCAGGCCGGCTGCCGTCCACGCGAGGATGCCTGGACCCGTCCCCACGACTATCCGGCTGGAGAGACCGTGCTCGAACGCAAGAAGATCAAGGACCGGACCCAGGTCACCTTCGTCCTGCCCGAGGACTCCCCGGCCGGGCCGGTCAGCGTGGTCGGGGACTTCAACCACTGGAACCCCGCCGCCCACCCCCTCGAACCCCGAGGCGACGGCACCCGCGCAGCGAAGGTCTCCCTGCCCGCACACAGCGCGCACTCCTTCCGCTACCTCGCCGCCGGCGACTACTGGTTCGACGACGAGCACGCCGACCACCACGACGGAACCAACAGCCGCATCCACACCTAAGCCAGTGCCGGCCCGCCGACATATGAGCCCCTTGATCCCGCAGGACCCCGACACGCTGGGGCAGCACCTCGCCCGCGAGGTGAGAGTCCTGCGGGAAGCAGCCCGCCACGGGGCCGGAGTCCGGCTCGACGCAGGCTACGGATGGTCCGATCAACCTACCTAGAACGGGGAGAGTGCGATCAGGCGGCCTTCGCCCAGCGGCCCTTGATCATCGAGGGGATGGCGAGCACTGCGGCGATCGCGGGGACCGCCGCGTACCAGGCGAACCCGGGGCCCGAGCCGAAGGTGTCGATGAGCCAGCCGAGCAGGAGGTATCCGCCGGCGATCAGCAGCGACTCGACGAAGGTAATGATGGACAGGAGGCTGGAGCGGTAGCGCGAGGGGATGCCTTGGTTGAAGACATCGTCCACCACGACGGCGGTGATGGCCGGGGCTCCGACCGCGAGTAGGAACACCACGATGGTGACCCATGCCTGTTGCATGCCGCTGAGGCCGAGGGCCGCCACGAGTACGGCCAGGGTCAGCGGGACGAGCGTGCGCACGCCGACTCGGTGGTTGGCCCTGTGCGCCAGCAGGGGGGCGAAGCCTCCGATGAGGAAGGCGGCGGACATCACGGCGCTGACGAGGCTGGTGGCCACACCCTGATGGTCGAGGGCTTCCTGGACGAAGATGAAGTACGGCGTCATGGTCGCGTGCATCAGTCCGGAGGCCAGGACCAGGGAGGCCAGCCGAGGGGTGAGGCTCTTCAGTACGGCCGTCTTGCCGAGTCGTGGTCCGTCGTCGGCACCCGACCCCCCTGAGTCGGCCGGTTCGTCGAGATCGGCCACGTCCTGCCCCCGGAGTTCTGGCACCCGGGCCGTCAGCAGCGCAGCCGATAGGGCGAGGGCGCCGGCGGCGCCGAGGTAGACCAGTTCCCACGAGATCTTCTGGAGGCTGCCGCCTACGGCGATGGCGAGCGCCATGGTGAGCGAGCCCAGCGTCGTGTAGCGGGACTTCACCTTGACGTAGTGGACCTCCATGCCGCGCCGCCGGAGCAGGTCGTACAGCAGTGCGGTCTCGGCGCCGGAGACGAACGCCATCCCGATGCCGTAGAGGATGAAGATGGCGACGAACCACGGATACCCGGAGAGCGTGACCTCGCCGATCAGGCACAGCGCGATCAGCGACTGTCCGAACACGATGCTCGCGCGGCGGCCCATCCGGTCGGCGAGGAAGCCGGTGGGGATCTCGGCCACGGCGCTGACCAGATAGAGGAGCGTCTGCAGCAGCGCGATCTCGCCGGCCGAGAAGCCCTGGTCGATCAGGTAGACGACGAAGACGCCGCGCTGGAACAGCGCATTGGAGAGGACGGCGTAGACGTAGTAGGGAAGTGCCAGTGGTCTGGTGGCTCTGAAGGGGGGTGGCTGGTCTGCGTGTTTGTGCCCATCGGGAGCTATGACGGCAGGTTCCGTGGCCATGCGATTGGACTCCCCCTTCGTGCCCGGAAGGAGATTCCGGACGCAGCAAACCCGCACCGGCTGTGATTCCCAGTGGATGATCAACCATGGGTACCCACCCCGCCTGCAGGGTCCACTGGTTATCCCCCGCCAAAGGGCGCCGTGAGCCTGGAGGCACAGCATGGTCCTGGGCGGAGAGGTGAGACGAGAAGGTGGGCAGAGCGGCCGAGCCTCGTGAGGCGGGCCGCTCCCCCGGTTCCGCTCAGCATGGGTGGGCTCGGGCCGATGGGGAGCCCACCCGTGCCGTGTCAGAAGAGCGTGTGCAGGAGCCGGTTGGGCGATCCGGTCTTCGGGTCCTGGACCTTGCCGGTGGTGGCGCCGTTCACGAGGGCGTCACGGACCTGGGCCGGGGTGGCGCTCGGGTTGGCGGCGAGGTAGAGGGCCGCGGCGCCGGCCGTATGCGGCGCCGCCATCGAGGTACCGCTGATGCTCTTGGTGGCGGTGTCGCTGTCCTTCCAGGCCGAGGTGATGCTCACTCCGGGGGCGAAGAGGTCGAGGCAGGTGCCGTAATTGGACCAGGAGGCGCGCTTGTCGGCGCTGTCCGTGGCTCCGACGGTGATGCCCTCGGCGACTCGGGCCGGTGAGCTGTTGCAGGCGTTCTGTGGTTGTCCGAAGACGTTGCCGTTGCCGGCCGCGAGGGAGTAGGTCACTCCGGAGGCGATCGAGTTCTTGACGGCGTTGTCGAGTGAGGTGTTGGCGCCGCCGCCCAGACTCATGTTGGCGACGGCGGGCTTGACCGCGTTGGCCGTGACCCAGTCCACGCCCGCGATGACGCCGGAGGTCGTCCCGGAGCCGTCGCAGTTCAGAACGCGGACGCCGACGACTCTGGCCGCCTTGGCGACGCCATAGGTGGAACCGGCGGCGGTGCCCGCCACGTGGGTGCCGTGTCCGTTGCAGTCGTTGCCGTTCTGGCCGTCGCCCACGGTGTCGGTGCCGATGGAGGCCCGGCCGCCGAACTCGGTGTGGGCCGTGCGCACGCCGGTGTCGATGACGTACACCCGGACGTTGGAGGCCGTCGTGTTGTAGGTGTACGTGCCGCTCAGGGGCAGGTTGCGCTGATCGATGCGGTCGATGCCCCACGTCGCGTTGGACTGGGTCTCTGAGATCGCGACCTTGGCGTCCTGCTCCACGTAGGCGACCCGGGGGTCAGCGGCGAGCGCCCGTGCCTGGGTGAGGCTCATTCTCGTGGCGAAGCCGTTGACGGCGCTGGAGTACACGTGGGTCAGGCGTCCGTCGTTGCGCTTGACCAGCTCGCGCGCCACCGAGTCGGGCGAGTCCTCGGCACCGTCCTTGAGGACGACGATCCAGCTGTCGGATATCGCGGTGGCGGTCGGGGCGAGCCTGGGCTCGGGGCCGTACACCACGGCTCCGTGGGCGGGGGTGGCGGCGAACTGCAGGCCGGCGGCGAGCAGTGCGGCGGGCATCAGGGCGATGCCGAGCCGGCGGGGGGTCGTTGCCATGGGTGGTGCACCTGGCCTCTCATTGACCGGATCACGGGCAAGTACGGGCTGCACGGGAGCTTTGCGCTGGGTGCTGTGGTGCGTGGCGTGACAGCGGCCCGCCGGCCGTGGGGGGACGGCGGGCCGCGGGTGGGGCTGATGTGACGATGCCCTCAGCGCGGGTCCGTAGCAATCCGTAGGGGGTACGGGGTATTTGCGGATGTGCGGATCAAGGGACGCGGACGGACTTGGTCTCCGTGTCCGTGGCGCCCTCGTTGTCGGTCACCTTCAGGGTCACGGTGTAGGTGCCCGCCGCCGCGTAGATGTGGTCGATCTGGGCTCCGCTGCCCGTGGAGCCGTCACCGAAGGTCCAGTCATACGAGGAGATCGAGCCGTCGGGGTCGGAGGAGCCGGCAGCGTCGAACTTGCAGAAGCGGTAGCCGACGACGTTGCGGCAGTCGGCCGTGTAGGCGGCGCTCGGGGCCTGGTTCGGGCCGACGCGGACGGACTTCGTGGTGGATCCGGTGGCGCCCTTGTCGTCGGTGACGGTCAGTTTGACGGTGTAGGAGCCCTTCTGGGCGTAGGCGTGGGTGACGGTCCTGCCCGTCGCGCTCGTGCCGTCGCCGAAGTCCCACTCCCACTTCTGGAGAGAGCCGTCGGGGTCGGATGAGCCGGTGCCGTCGAACTGGCACTTCAGGGCCGCGTCGTCACAGCTGTGGGTGTACGAGGCGGTCGGTCGCCGGTTTCCGTCCTGGGCGGGCGGGAAGGCCTGCGGGTCGCCCACGTCGAGGAGCTTCTCCTTGGCACCGTCTCCGGAATCGTCGCTCCAGTCGGTGTTCCCGTGGTCCGCCAGGTACTGGTAGAGGGCCAGGACCTCGTCCTTGTTGGTGGGCTTGTCCGTCATGGCTACCAGGGCGGCGGCCCCGGTGACGTGGGGAGCCGCCATGGAGGTGCCGCTGTAATTCCGGTTGTAGCCACCGTCCTTGAAGGTCGAATGGATGCACACGCCAGGTGCGGTGATGCCGACCTTGGAGCCCCAGTTGGAGAAGTCGGCGAGGGTGTCGTCCTGGTCGGCGCGGCAGGAGGGAGCGCCGCCGTTGCCGCCCGGCTTGCCGTCGGAGTCGGCGAGGGCCGATACCGTGAGTGCCTCGCTGTATTTGGCGGGGGCGCTGGTCGTGGCGTCCTTGTCGTCATTGCCGGCGGAGACGATGAGCGGTACGCCCTTGCCGACGAGGTTCTTGACGGCCGTGCCGAGGGCCGCGGGTTCGCCGCTCCCTCCGATGGAGGAGTTGACGACCTCGATGGTGGCGGAGCGGGCGGCGATGTAGTCGTAGCCCGCGATGATCCAGGACCACTGGCCGGTGTTGTCGTTGCCGAGCACCCTCACGGAGTGCAGGCGCGCGCCGGCCGCGACGCCGACCACTCCGGTGCCGTTGTCGATCGCCGCGGCGGTCCCGGCGACGTGGGTGCCGTGTCCGTTTCCGTCGTCGCCCTCGTTCTCCCGGCAGGTGCCGGACGTGCAGTCGGCGCGGGAGACCACGTTCAGGTCGGGGTGGTCGAAGTCGATGCCCGAGTCGGTGATGGCGATGTCCACGTCCATGCGGACGTCGTCCTGGCCGTCTATGTCCAGGTTCGGGTTCTGGTCGGCGAATATCCTTCTGATGCCGGTCGGCACCTCTTGGGCCGCGGCGACCGGTCCCTCGGAGCGGAGGTACGCCCTGTCGGCGGAGGCGTTGGTCTCCAGACCGCGAAAGGTGCCGTCCTTCTCGACCGCGAGGACCTGCGGCAGGGCGCGCAGTGCGGATGCCGCCGCGTCGGGCAGCGTGATGGAGTAGCCCTTGATGACGTGCCGGTATACGCCGTGCACCGTACCGCCGAACGCATCGGCGTGTTCGCCGGCGAACACCTCGGGGTGAGCGACAGCGCTGTCCAGCGTCACGATGTACGTACTCGACGAGCTGCCGTCGCCTTGGTCGGCGCCCGCCGCCAAGGGGGCGGTGAGCGCGAGGACCACCGCACTCACCGCCAGGCTCACGGTCAGTTTCCTCGTTCGTCGCATGGCTGTACCACTCCTCCGTGCCGGATGGCTGGGTGGGGGTCCGGTGCCGGCTGCGTGGGATTGCCGGCACCGGACTTGCGGCCGCAGCCGAACGATCTCGGCTGCGGGCATGCCGCTGCAACCCGGAGGGGATACGGGCAAATTGCGGTGGGAGCGAGGTCAGCGGGTGTGGACGGGAACGCCCGGGGCGAGGTCGGGATGGTCGGAGCTGAGCACCTCCCGGGAGCGGACTCCCAGTTTGCGCAGGGCGTGGGCCACGTGCTCCTCGACCGTGCGGGGTGAGAGGAACAGCGTTTCGGCTATTTCACGGTTGGTGCGCCCGTCGGCCGCGAGCCTGGCCACTTCCTTCTCGCGCGGCGAGAGCAGGCGACCGTATCCCTTGCGTCCGCGGCGGTGCGGGGCGACGAGTCCGTACTTGCGCAACGCGCTGTGGCAGCGCGCCGCGTCCCATGCCGCTCCGAGCGCCTGATAGGCCGAGAGCGCCTCGGCGAGGTCCGCGCCGCCGCTGCCTCCGTCCACCAGTAGGCAGCGGGCGCTGCGCTCCAGTGCTCGGGCCGCTTGGTAGGGCGCCCCCATGGACCGGCACACGGCCTCGGCGGAGCGGTAGTGCGCCGCGGCTTGCTCGTAGGCGCCGTCGTGTTCCGCCAGCACACCCCTGCTGGAATGCAGGGACGCGGTGGCGGACGGAGCCTGTCGCCCCCGTACCCCCTCCGTGAACTCCTTCACCAACTCCCGCGCCTGAGCGGCCTCACCCGTCCGTACGAGTGCCGCCACGGCGTAGGGGGCGACCGGGGCAGCCCACACCCAGATTCCCTTCGCCCGCACCGCGTCCAGGACGGGAGCCACCTGCACCCAGGCTCCCCCGGCGTCGCCGCGGGAGAGGAGCAGCCTGGCGAGCGAACCCCTGGCCGCGGGCAGGGCCGGTACGGATCCCTGTGGCAGGCAGGCGCCGGCGCCGGCCCGCAGCCTGCGCTCCGCGTCGTCGAGTCGGCCATGGGCCAGCGAGAGGAGGCCGAGCACGAGGACTGCTTCCGCTTCGAGTTCGGGAACGTCCGCGAGGATCGCGCTCACCCGCTGGGCCCGCTGTTCAAGTCCTTCCCAGCGGCCGCGCTCCCAGTCGAGCAGGAGCCGGGTGGAGTCGGTGAGGCCGGCGACGTAGGCGGATTCGGTATCCGCGAGCAGTCGCACGCTCCGGTCGAGGAACGCGTCGGCTTCGGACAGCCGACCGGTGCTCGCCGCGGCGTGCGCCAGGTTGTTGAACGCCCGGGCCAGGTCACGGCTCTCGTCCGGACCGGTCGGCGACGAGGGTAGACCTCGGGCCGCGGTCATCGCCTCCCTGTCACCGATGTGCATCAGGGTGACGGCCCGGCTGCCCAGCGCGTTGATCGTGAGAAGGGGGTCACCGAGCCGGGCCGCGGTAGCGGTCGCCTGCTCGGCCCACGCCAGATGGTCGGTGAGGTGTCCGCCCGCCAGGTAGGTCGGCACGGCGAGCGAAGCCAGGGCGCGCGCCGCCAGTTTGGGGCGTCTGCGCAGTTCCGGGACGGCGTCAGCGATCTCCCTCAGTCCCTCCAGTCCGGCGCCGGTCTGGTTACGGAGCAACAGACCGAGCCGATAACGCAGTTCGCCGCGCACACCTTGGTTGAGCCTGTCCTGCGCGAGGACCCTGCGGAGGATGACCACGGTTTCCGCATGGTCCAGACCGGCCACGGCGGCCCGGCCCAGTTTGACCGCGAGCCTGACCCGGGTGGTGGCCGCCAGGTCGGGAGACGAGAGTGCCTGCTGGAGCAGTCGGGTGGCCGCGGCGTCGTCGCCGACCGCGATGGCACGATCGGCGGCCGTCTCCGCGTAGCGCGCCCATGCCTGATGGCGTCCGGCCTCCTGGCAGTGGTGGGCGAGTCGGACGTACGGCCGCGGCCCTGGCGACTGTTCCAGGGCTGCGGCGGCCCGGCGGTGAAGGCGTCGGCGTTCCGGTGGCGGCACCGCGTCATAGGCCGCGTGCTGGGCCAGGGCGTGCCGGAATCCGTAGTGCCCGGATCCGTGGTCGTGGAGCAGTGCTTTCCCGAGGGCACGGGACAGTGCGTTCGTCGCCCGCCTTGAGGTCAGACCCGCTACCGATCCGATCAGTGCCTCGCTCGCCGGGATTCTTAGAACGGCTGCGGCACTGACGATGAGGCGGACGTCGTACGGGGCGTGTACGAGCTGTTCGACAAGGGCGTCGCGCAAGGCGGCGGAAACCCCGAGCCCCTCGATCGTCAGTCCCGCCCGTTGGCGGTCGCTTCGTACGAGACCCCGCTGCCCTCCCATCAGCCGGAGCAGCTCTTCCACAGCGAAGGGGATCCCCATCGTGTGCTCGTGGAGGTGCGCGGCGAAGTCGGTCGTGACGTCCGAGGTGCCCAGGATCTCTGCTGCCATCCTGCGGACATCCGCCTGGTTCAGGGGGGCGAGGGACAGTTCGGACGACACTACGTGCGGAGGCAGCCGAACCGAGGTGGCGAACGCTCTGCCAGGATTGGCGGCTTCGCGCCGGTAGGTGAGCACCAGACTGAGATCGTCGGGCATCCGGCAGGTGAGAAACCTCAGCAAATCGCAGGTACCGCTGTCCACCCAGTGGAGGTCTTCCAGCACCAGCACCGCGGGACCGATCGCGCGCAGCATCTCCGCCACCGCCCGGAAGATCCTGTGCCGCTCGGCGCCCGGCTCCCCCAAAGGCTCCAGCGCGGGCGGCAGCGACATCGCGATCTCTGGAAGCAGCGGGCGCAACGCTCCGACGACCGGGCTGAGGTGCGTCGGCAGAGCATCTCCCAGACCCCGCAGCGCGTCGACGACGGGGGCGAAAGGCAGAGGTTCGCGCAGGTACTGGCATTGGGCGGTCAACTTGGTCCGGCCGGAGAGTTCCGGAGATTGCAGGGCATCGGCAAGGAGGCGGGTCTTGCCGATACCCGCTTCGCCCTCGATGAGGATCACGGCCGGCGGGTGCTGTACCTGCTGGATCAGTGAGGACCGCTCTGCCTCCCTGCCGATCAACGTCGGGCAGGCCACCCGCCGAGGGGAAGCCGGATTCCCATCTCTGTCTGTCGACATGCCACCACCCATGGGCTGACTGATTCGGAGCCACAGAGCAAGGTTCCGCTACCTTGCCCAAGCCAGATGACCGTGCACGTCACTGCCCTTCGCGGGAGCGGGAGATCCACTCCGGCGGGGCGATCGGTGGCTCGAAACTAGGCAAGGACGACCTGGTCGTCAACGTCACTTCCCGGCCAGAATCCGCAGGTCATTCGCGCGGGCGGACCCAGTCTGCGGGAATCGGATATGAGTTCGTGGCTTCTTCGGCCGCTTGCCGGTGAGAACCCTTCAGTGCAGCGAGCGGAAGTCGCCGCGCTCGATCGCCTCCAGCACCCACACTCCATCGGCGAACGTCGCATAGAGCGGCGGCGTGCGCAGGTTTCCCGCGATGCTTGCGGCGAATTCCGCCACCATGGAAGCCATCATCGGTGTGTTGTCGCCCCAGCCGAAATTGCCTCGCCGGCCATAGGCGGACGACAACTCGGCCCCGACGGGCGGGAGGTAGGCGTCGGGGAGGCCCAGGTCGCGGATCTGCATGCCGCGCCGGGCACCGAGGATCCGCATCGTGGGAGTGATCTGGACCGTTCCTTCAGCGCCGTGGATCTGCCAGGTGACGCCCGTGGGGTGTTCCAGGGCCCAGCCTGCCGCCAGGCTGACGATTCCGCCGCCCGGCAGTGTTCCGGCGAACAGCACGGTGTCGTCCCCATCCCCGACCGACGCCTCACCATCTGCCGCAGGAGCCGCTGTGGCGTGGCAGAAGGTCGATTCGACATCGCCGAAGGTGAAGTGCAGGAGGTCGAGGTAGTGGGAGACGACCTGGAGCAGCAGACCGCCTCCCGATTCACGCCGGCGGGTCCATTCCCGGCCGGCTCCGGTCGGGCCCCTCCCGAAGTCGGTCATCACTTGTACGGTCACGACGCGTGGGACACCGACGAATCCCTGTCCGACGAGGTCACGCACATACCGGTGTACCGGGTCGTAGCGGCGCTGGTGGCACAGCGCGTGCACGATTCCTGCCTCGTTCGCAGCCGTCAAAAAGCTCCGGGCCTCGTCGGCAGTTACACCGAGCGGCTTCTCGCACAGCACCGGCTTGCGGTGTGTGCACACTAGCGGAACGATCTCCGTGAGTACGTTGGGCGGCACCGCGATCAACACCGCGTCCACGTCAGCGGAACCAACCAGCGCCCCGGGGTCGTCAAGGACGCGACCGATGCCGTACCGCTGTGCGACCGAGCGGGCTCGCCCTGGTACGGGATCCGTCACCGCGGTGACGGCCACCTGCGGGACCAGGGCGAGCGCCTTCAGGTGCTCCTCGCCCATGAGTCCTACGCCGACCACGCCGAGACGTACGCTCATCCCGCCCCTCTCCTGTCATCACGCAGCGCTGTTCCAGCTGCTGCGTCAACATCCTGAGGCCGGGGCATCGTCTTCTCCTGCCGCCTGGCGCATCCGCGCACAGTAGACGCCCGGAGGTCCCAAGGGTCGCAGGCGGAATCCGACACGCCAGACCGCCATGCGCCAAGTCGGCACCGCCTACCCGGAGCGAACCGGGAGACTGCCCAGGCAGCGGGCATCCGCCGAGCCCGATGCCGCAGCGAAAGCCCGTGGCGGGGTGGCATCGGGTCCGGCATCATCCCTGTGTGATGGTGATGCAACCCGTTCTGGAGATCTTCGCCGCCGACGACTTCGCGCTCTGGCCGGTTGGCGAGCACGAGTCGTACGGCTACCTCGTGCTGGACGGGGAGCTGACTTCGGCGGAGGTCGGAACGGCGGTTATGCGGATCGCCGAGTGCAACGACTTCGAGCCGGAGGAGGAGCACGGGCCGTGCCCGACCGACCCGCTCGGCGCGTTCCTGCACGGGCTGCTGACCATGCCTGACCTGTTCGCCGCCGGCGGGTTCCGGTTGACCGACACAGCCACCGGCACCGTCTTCGTCGAGCCGGGCTGCTGCAACGGCCTGGAGACCTGGCGGGACTGGCGGGAGGTGCTGGACGGCACCGGCTTCTGCTACTTCGGCCATGACCCTTCCTCGGCGGCCGAACGTGTCGGCGACACCGTCCGGCTGACTCTCGACGCCCACGCGAAGGACGGCAGCCCGGTGATCGAGCTGCCGGTGGACCAGGTGCGCGCGCTCGTCACCGGCGCCCAGGCGGACTTGCGGGACTTCCTCAGCCTCGCCGGAACCTGGGCCGAACAACACCTGCCGACACACGCCGCCGCCGTCACGGCCGCCTTGGCCCGGGCACTGGACCTAGAGCTCACAGAGTGACCAGCTTCCTGACCAACTTCGGCGAGCGAACCGGACTGGCCTGGGGCGATGCCCCCTGCTCGGGGGATGTGGCAGGGGGCACCGGTCTTCAGGAGGCGGAGAGTGCCTCGGTGGGGGGCAGGCGCGCTGCCCGTACGGCTGGGTAGAAGCCGGCGAGGCCGCCGATGATGAGCGTGGCGCCGACTCCGCCGGCCATGGCCCAGGCGGGTACCACGGTGGGCCACCCCTGGTAGGTGGCGTATCCGCCGGTGACCGCGATGCCCAGGAGTACGCCGCCTGCGCCGCCCAGGGCGGACAGCAGCAGGGATTCGCAGAGGAATTGGGTGCGGATCTGGCCGCGGGTGGCTCCCAGGGAGCGGCGCAGGCCGATTTCGGCGCGGCGCTCCAGCACGGAGATGACCATGGTGTTGGCGACGCCGACGCCCCCGACGAGCAAGGCGACGGCGCCCAGGCCGAGGAGCAGTCCGCTCAGGGTGTCGTCGGTGGCTTCCTTCGCTGCCAGGGCGTCGGAGGGCCGGGAGACCTCCACGGCGCTGGGATCTTCGGGGTTGGCCGTGGCGCCGAGTACGGCTTGTACGTCGGTCACCGCCGCCCCGTCGGCGCGGGTGTAGACGGTGGTGGGGTATCCGTCGAAGTCCAGGTTCCGTTCCGCGGCTTCCCAGCCGACGAACGCGCCGGCGTCCAGCTCGGGTGCCAGTTCATTGGGTTCGAGGATGCCGACGACCGTGAACCACTCTCCTCCCAGCCATACCTGGGTGTCCGGGTCGGCCTGGGAGACGGCCAGTTGTTCGGCGGCCTTGGGTCCGAGGACGACGGCCGGGTACTTGCCGTTGGCGTCGTTGAGCCACTGGCCGGTGGCCACCTTGCCGCCGACGGTGTCGGGGAGGTCGGTGCGGGCCGCGTACACGCCGATGCCGCCGGTCTCCTGCTTGGGGATGCGGTCGTTGCGGTAGACCTTGGCGTCCGTCTTGCCGATGGCCGAAACCGACTCGACGGAACCGATCCTGGCGACCATGTCGACGGCTTCGTCGGGTAGGTGCGCGTCGCCGCCGCCGAATGACTGGCCCGGGGAGACGGTGAGGAGGTTGGTCCCGAGTGCGTCCAGTTTGCGGTTGAGTTCCTCGCTGGAGGAGGTGGAGATTCCTACGACGCCGATCATCGCCGCGATGCCGATGGCTATGCCGAGTGCGGAGAGGAATACGCGCATCGGGCGGGAGCGCAGGCCCGATCCGCCGACGCGCAGGACGTCGGAGGGGCTCAGCCGAGCGGCTTTCGGGCGGGGACGGGGTGGTGCACTGGTGGTCC
>NZ_JBHXNP010000159.1:2756-13587 GCF_042719495.1 Streptomyces sp. NPDC058525 | reverse complement strand
CGACCTCTTCCCGATCCTGGAGCTGGGCACCAGCGCCAAGATGCTGTCGGTGGTCCCGCTGATGAACGGCGGCGGCCTCTTCGAGACGGGCGCCGGCGGCTCCGCCCCGAAGCACGTCCAGCAGCTGGTCAAGGAGAACTACCTGCGCTGGGACTCGCTCGGCGAGTTCCTCGCGCTGGCCGTCTCCTTCGAGCACCTCGCCACCACCACCGGCAACGCCCGCGCCCAGGTGCTGGCCGACACCCTGGACCGCGCGACCGGCAGCTTCCTCAACGAGGACAAGTCGCCGAGCCGCAAGCTGGGCGGCATCGACAACCGCGGCAGCCACTTCTACCTCGCCCTGTACTGGGCGCAGGAGCTGTCCCGGCAGACCGACGACCCGAAGCTGGCGGCCGCCTTCGACCCGCTGGCCAAGACGCTGGCCGAGTCCGAGCAGAAGATCGTCGCCGAGCTGATCGCGGTCCAGGGCTCCCCGGCCGAGATCGGCGGCTACTACCAGCCCGACGCGGCCAAGGCCGCGGCGGTCATGCGCCCCTCCGCGACCCTGAACGAGGCGCTGGCCCTCCTCGGCTGACACCCGTGATCACCGCATGACGTGCTCCGCCCCGGCTGGCTCCGTGCCCGGCCGGGGCGGACCCGTGTCCGGGGCCGGTGGCCGGACCGGCTCAGAGCCGGTGGACCCGCTCCTCCTCGAAGGCCAGCGGGTGACGGCCGGCCGCCAGCAGCCGCAGGCCCGGCGCGCGGCGCAGCAGGTCCCGCAGCCAGTCCACGGCCGCCGGGGTGAGCAGCTCGCTGCCGTCGAGGACAAGCAGCATGTCGCGCTCGGCGAGCCAGGACGCGGCATTGGCCGTGCCGCACGGCAGGAACGGCATGCCCGGCACGCAGCCCAGGGCAGCCGTCAGATCCCGCACGCCGGAGGCGCGGTCCAGATCGACGACGGCCACCCCGTCGTAGAAGTTGGACGCGAGCCGCCGCGCGATCTCCCGCACCAGCAGGCTCCGCGGCTCGCGGAACCTGCCCGTCACGGTCAGTACGCGCCCCCGCCGGACGGCGGTCAGCAGCCGCGACATCTGCACGGACGTCGCCGGCAGTGTGCCGGACGCCCTGGATTCCCCCATCGGCACGATGCCCCCCATTGCATGCGTGACCACGTGCGGCCAGAGGGTTGTTTCAGGCCGCATGTCGACGATTATGCGCCGCTTGCGCCGTAAGACCAGGGGAACGTCGTATTCCTGCGGAGGTACCTTTCGCCCCGCAGGTCAGGCCCACGCGGCCCGGTGCGGAGCGGGCGGAAGCCGGCGGGCGCGGCCCGGCGGGCCCGCGCCGATCGCGCCGGCCGCAGCGGCCCGGCGGTGCGCGTGGTGGCGCTCGAGGTCCTCCTCCCGGTAGCGCTTCGTCGCGACGTGCCAGACGTGGATGGCCGCCATCCACCGCGTCAGCTCCACGGAGCTGCGCTCCAGGGCCGCGCGGGCCGCCGCGTCCAGCCCGTAGTCCGCGTACATGACGGGCAGTTCGTGCGCCACCACGTGCTGGAACTGCTTCATCCGCGCGGTCATCAGATCGTTCACGATGCGCAGCGCCGTCGGAGCGTCGCAGTCGAAGAAGTTCTCCACGACGATCAGGCAGTTGTGCAGCTCGCCCTCGTACTGCGCCTCCTTCTGGTACGAGAACACGTCGTTCATCAGGGCCGAGTAGTCGAAGGCCGCCGCCTCCAGCGACTGCATGGCCGAGCTCGCGTACACCTCCTGCGGGACGACGTCCAGGTGCGCCATCCGGGCCAGCGCGATCGTCATCGGCGAACCGAAGGTCACCCGGCGCATCTCCAGGTAGTCGACCGGGTCCGGCACCCGGTTGGCCGCCTGGTTCTCCAGCTCCCAGTGCCAGCTGTCCAGCACCCGGTCCATCGCCCCCTTGAAGTGCTCCCGGCCGCGCGCCCCCATCGGCGCGGCCGTGCGCCGCCACAGGTCGGCCAGCCCCCGCTCCATGGCGTTGGCCGGGGCCGGCGGCGCCGACAGGTCCAGCGGCATGCAGGCGCGCAGCCGCTCGGTCTGCGCCCGGGCCGCGGCCAGGTCCCGCCCGGTGCCGAAGACCAGCGGATAGACGTCGTCGGCGTACGTGCCCCAGCTCAGCCAGCCCGCGCTGATGTCCAGCGCCTCCGCCGAGGCCTCCGGGTCGATGCCCGCCGAGCACAGCGCGAAGTCGTACCCGCGGGCCTTGTCCTCCCACCAGACGCCCTCGCCCAGCATCCCCATCGCGCGGTCCCACTCGACGAGCCGCTCCCGGGCCCCGGCCAGGTGCGGATTGAGGACGTTGCGGTACGGCATGAAGAACTCCGGGATCACCGAAGGACCCACCCGGCGGGGGACGTTGCCGTGCCGGCGGGCCCGCCGCGCGCCGCCGGTCAGGCCCAGCAGCGCCCTGACGTTGGCCCCGGCGGTCCCCAGCCCGGTCGGGCCCGGGCGGGAGTTCATGTACCGGCTGGAGCGCATGTGCCACTCGTGGCCGCCGGACTGCCAGTCCTGGAGCCCGCGGGCGTAGGTGAGGACGGCGAGGATCCCGCCCGGGTCCAGGCCCTTCTCCGCGAACAGCACCGGCAGTTCGGTGAAGAAGGTGCTCTCGAACTGCTGGAGGCGCGAGGTGAGCATGTTGTTCAGCTGGTCGGCGGCCTCCTGCGTGGTGCAGCTCGGTCCTGGCCCTGCGCACCGGAGAGGAGGACGGAGGCGTCATCGGACTGCGCCCGGCCGCGATCCCCGAACAGGTGGAACCCGGCCTCAACGTCCGCTGCATGGGCATCGACCAGAAGTCGGTCATGTCCTACCTGGTCAGCTCCTACTACTCGGCGGCGATCCTGGTGCCCGACGCCATCGGCATCCTGGAGAACGCCGACATCGCCGCCACCCGCACCTAGGCGGCTCTGACCGGGAACAGTTGTCCGCGAGCCGGTCATGGGCTCTACTGCTGTGCAGCCCCCACCGGGGGGCGCGTGCGGGGGAGGGGCCAGGATGAGAGCGGAGCGGCGGGCAGGACGGCGGCCGGAGCGGGCGGGCCGGCCGGTGTCGCACCGGCGCCGGAAGGGGTTCCGCGGGCGCAAGCCGCTGACCCTGCTGGCCTCGGCGTTCCTGATCGTCGGGGTGTGCGCCGCCGCCGGCCTGGCCTGGGACCCCTTCAACGCGACCTCCGCACACGGCGGTTCGGCCCCCGCGGCCGGCGCCCCCTGGACCGCCGGCCCGACCGGCAGTCCCGCGCCCGCGGAGCCCGCACCGGCCGCCCCGCCGTCCGCCGAGACCCCGCCGCCCACCAAGGGCGCGGCCGCCAAGGGCAACCCCGGGGGCGCGAGCGACACCGGCGCGCCACGACCGGCCGGCGCCCTGCCCTTCGACATGCCCCAGCCCGCCGCCCTGCGCTCCGGCGCGGCGGGCCGCAAGCTGGTGTTCGCCCACTACTTCACCCCGTACCCGCTCTCCCTCGACAACGCGCGCGCGGACGGCGACTACTACACCCGCCACTACCTGAACCCGGACGGCGAGAGCGGCAAGCACGGGAAGTACGGCGGCCTGCTGCGCGACCGGCCGCTGCCCGTGGAGCCGAAGTCCGGCGACTGGGAGTACGCCAACCTCCAGCAGGAGGTGCGCACGGCCCGCGCGGCGGGCATCGACGGGTTCACCCTCGACATGCTGTCCTTCTCCGGCCGCAACTGGGACCGCTGCAACCTGCTGATGGCGGCGGCCCGTTCGGTCGACCCCGCCTTCAAGATCATGCTGATGCCCGACATGACCTCGCTGAAGACCGATGACCCGGGCGTGCTCGCCGAGGCCATCGCCACGCTCGGCGACGCACCGGCCGCCCACCGGCTCCCCGACGGCCGGCTCGTCGTCTCCCCCTTCAAGGCGGAGGAGAAGAGCGCCGCGTGGTGGACCCAGGTCCTGGACATCCTGCGGTCCAGGCACGGCGTCCAGACCGCGTTCGTCCCGCTCTTCCTCGACTTCGCCGCCCACCACGACGCGTTCGCCCCCATCAGCCACGGCTTCTCCGAATGGGGCAGCCGCAGCTACGTCGGCCAGGAGGGCAACACCCGGGACGTCCGCCGGGCGCACGGCATGGGCAAGATCTGGATGCAGCCCGTCTCGGTCCAGGACGCCCGCCCCAACCAGGGCATCTACGACGAGGCCGGCAACACCGCGACCCTGCGCGCCACCTGGACGCACGCCATCGAGGACGGGGCCGACTGGGTGCAGCTGACCACCTGGAACGACTACTCGGAAGGCACCCAGTTCGCGCCCTCCCTGCACAACGGGTACGCCTACCTGGACCTGACCTCCTACTACCTCACCCGGTTCAAGACGGGCAGCTGGCCGAAGATCGTCCGCGACACGCTGTACCTCACCGCCCGCACCCAGTTCGCGGCCGCCGACCCCACGGGCGGCCAGTCGCTGCTGATGGCCCCGCGCAAGGGCACCGCCGCGCCCCGGGACACGGTGGAGGTGCTCAGCTTCCTCACCGGGTCCGCGGTCGTCCGTACGGCCGTCGGCTCCGCCCAGGACACCCACGAGGCCCCCGCGGGGGTGCACTCCGAACTGCTGCCGCTGAAGCCGGGCACCGCCTCGGCGGCGGTGGTGCGCGGCGGCAAGGCCGGCACGGAGGTACGGCTGCCGTTCCCGGTGGACCGTACGGTGGAAGTCCAGGACCTCCAGTACTACGCGGCGACCAGCGGACGGTAAGGGGGAGGGGGAGGGGCCGCGGCCACCGGGCAGGCCACCCTGTCGCGATTGGCCTTGTCGGGCCCGGCGCCGGGCCTTGCATGATCCGGAGCAGCCCGCCCGACCCGACCCGACCCGCCGCACCCGTCACCCGGAGGCACCGTGACCGAGCCCGCCACCCCCACCGCCTTCCCCGGCGGCGAAGCCCTCTTCCGGCTGGACCCCGGCGTCGCCCACCTCAACCACGGCTCGTACGGCGCGGTGCCCGTCCCCGTCCGGGACGCCCAGGAGGCGCTGCGCGCCGAGGCCGACGCCGACCCCGACGCCTTCTTCAACGGGGTCTCAGACCGGCTGGAAGGGGCCCGGAGCCGGATCGCGGCCCGCCTCGGGACGGACCCCGCAGGGCTCGCCCTGATCTCCAACGCCACCGAGGGCGCCAACCTCGCCCTCGACGCCATCCCGCTCGCCGACGGCGACGAGATCCTGGTCACCGACCACGGCTACGGCACCGTGACCGCCGCGGCCGCCCGCCGCGCGCCCGTCACCACGGTCGCCCTGGACCCGCACCTGCCCGACGAGGACGCCGTCCGCGAAGCCGTCCTGGCGGCGCTCACCCCGCGCACGAAGGTGGCCCTGCTCGACCACGTCAGCTCGCCCACCGCCCGCCTCGTCGCCGGCCCCCGGCTCCTCGAGGACCTCGCCGCCCGCGGGATCACCACCGTCGTCGACGGCGCCCACACCCCGGGCACACTGGCCGCGCCGGTCGCCGCCGGCGCCGACTTCTGGTTCGGGAACCTGCACAAGTGGGGCTACGCCCCGCCCGGCAGCGCACTGCTCGCCGTGGCCCCCGCCCACCGGGCCCGCGTCAGGGCCCTGGTGCCCTCCTGGGAGGACCACCGAGGCTTCCCCCGCTCCGTCGAATACCGGGCCACCGCCGACTACACCGGCTGGCTCGCCGCCCCCGAGGGCCTCGACCTGCTCGAACGCCTGGACGCCGACAAGGTCCGCGCCCACAACAGCGCGCTCGCCGCCCACGGCGCGGACCTGCTCGCCCGGCTCCCCGGATTCACCGCACTCCCGCACACCCCCGGCCTGCCGATGCGCTCCGTGCTGCTCCCGCCGGGCGTCGCCGAGACCCGGGAGGCCGCCACGGCCCTGCGCGAGGCACTCGCCGCGAAGCTCCGCATCCGGGTCCTGGTCTGGCCCCGGCCCGGCGGCGGGGGCATGCGCGTCTGCGGGCAGGTCTACAACCGGCCCGAGGAGTACGAGCGCCTCGCCGCGGCCCTGCCCGCCTTCCTCGCGGGGTGACCGGGCACCGGGCTCAGCCGCGCCGCAGCAGGTACGTGTCCATGATCCAGCCCTTGCGGGCCCGGGCCTCGGTGCGCAGCTCCTCGATCCGCCCGGCGACGTCCGCCAGCCTGCCCGAGACCAGGATCTCGTCCGGGGTGCCGACGTAGGCCCCCCAGTAGATGAACAGGTCCTGGTCCAGGTGGGCGGTGAAGGCGTGCCGCGCGTCCAGCATCACCACCACGTCGTCCACCCCCTCCGGCCAGCCCTCCGCCAGCCGCCGCCCGGTGGTGATCTGGACCGGCCGCCCGACCCGGTTCAGATTGGTGCGGTGCCGCGCCAGCAGCGCCGAGACACTGCTGATGCCCGGGACCACCTCGTGCTCGAAGGCCACCCGGCCCCGCTCCAGCACCTCGTCGAGGATCGCGAGCGTGGAGTCGTACAGCGAGGGGTCGCCCCACACCAGGAACGCCCCGGTCTCGCCCTCCGCCAGATCCTCCGCGACGAACCGCTCGAAGATCTCGGCCCGCGCGCTGCGCCAGCCGTCCACCGTCGGCGCGTAGTCCGCCGGAGTGCGGTCCCGGTCCGGGTCGCGGCCCTCCACCAGCCGGTGGCCGGGGCGGGCGTGCGCGTCGAGCATCGCGCGCCGCAGCCCGGTCAGGTCCGCCTTCTCCTCGCCCTTCTCCAGGATGAGGAACGCGTCCGCCGCGCCGATCGCCCGGACCGCCTGGAGGGTCAGGTGGTCCGGGTCGCCCGCGCCTATGCCGATCACTGAGAACTTCTTCACGCCGCTATTCTGCCCGTCATGCGAGCCGCCCTGTTCGTCACCTGCGTCAACGACGCGCTGTACCCGCGCACGGGCATCGCCGTCGTACGCCTCCTGGAGCGGCTCGGCGTCACCGTGGACTTCCCGGCGGCCCAGACCTGCTGCGGGCAGCCGCAGTACAACACGGGCTACCGGCACGAGGCCGAACCGCTGCTGCGGCGCACCGCCGAGGCCTTCGCCGGATACCCGTACGTGGTCACCCCCTCCGGATCCTGCGCCGCGATGATCCGCGAGCACTACCCGCGCATCGGCCGGCGGGCGGCGGCGGAGGGGCGCGGCGGCGAGCTCGGCGCACTCGCGCGGGAGCTGGCGCCGCGCGTGTACGAGCTGACCGAGTTCCTGGTCGACGTGCTCGGGGTGACCGACGTCGGCGCGTACTTCCCGCACACCGTCACCTACCACCCCTCCTGCCACGGCCTGCGCGGCCTCGGGCTGGGGGACCGGCCGCGCCGGCTGCTGGCGGCCGTCAAGGGGCTGGAGCTGGTCGAGCTGCCCGGCGCGGAGGAGTGCTGCGGCTTCGGCGGCACCTTCGCCGTCAAGAACCCGGACGTGTCGGCCGCCATGGGCACCGACAAGACGCGCAGCGCGGCCGCCACCGGCGCGCAGGTGCTGTGCGGCGCCGACAACTCCTGCCTGGCCCACCTCGACGGCCTGCTGCGCCGGGCCGGGGCACCGCTGCGGACCCTGCACATCGCCGAGATCCTGGCCGCCACCGAGGAGGAACCCCTGACATGAGCGGCACGTTCCTCGGCATGCCCGCCTTCCCCGAAGCGGCCCGCGAGGCCGTACGGGACGACGTGCTGCGGGCCAACCTCCGGCACGCCACCCACACCATCCGCGACAAACGGGCCCGCGCGGTCGCCGAACTCGCCGACTGGGACCGGCTGCGCGCCGCGGGCAAGGCGGTCAAGGACCACACCCTGCGCCACCTCGACCGCTACCTCCTCCAGCTGGAGGCCGCCGTGACCGCGGCCGGCGGCACCGTCCACTGGGCGGCCGACGCCGACGAGGCCAACCGGATCGTGACGGAGCTGGTGCTCGCCACCGGCGAGCGGGAGGTCGTCAAGGTCAAGTCCATGGCCACCCAGGAGATCGGGCTCAACGAAGCCCTCGAGGCCGCCGGGATCGCCGCGTACGAGACCGACCTCGCCGAGCTCATCGTCCAGCTCGGCCACGACCGGCCCTCGCACATCCTGGTCCCGGCGATCCACCGCAACCGCGCCGAGATCCGCGACATCTTCCGTACGGAGATGGGCCGTTGGGGACGGCCCGCGCCCGAACCGCTCGGCGACGACCCGCGCGAACTGGCCGAGGCGGCCCGCCTGCACCTGCGCGAGAAGTTCCTGCGGGCCAAGGTCGGCGTGTCCGGCGCCAACTTCATGGTCGCCGAGACCGGCACCATGGTCGTCCTCGAATCCGAGGGCAACGGCCGGATGTGCCTGACCCTGCCCGAAACCCTCATCTCGGTCGTCGGCGTGGAGAAGGTCGTCCCGGCCTTCCGCGACCTGGAGATCTTCCTCCAGACGCTGCCCCGCTCCTCGACGGCCGAGCGGATGAACCCGTACACCACCATGTGGACGGGCACCACGGAAGGCGACGGACCCGCCGCCTTCCACCTCGTCCTGCTCGACAACGGACGCACCGACACCCTCGCCGACGAGGTGGGCCGCCAGGCCCTGCGCTGCATCCGCTGCTCCGCCTGCCTCAACGTCTGCCCCGTCTACGAACGCGCCGGCGGCCACGCCTACGGATCCGTCTACCCGGGTCCCATCGGCGCCATCCTCAGCCCCCAACTGCGCGGTACCGGAAGCGAGATCGACGCCTCGCTGCCCTACGCCTCCACCCTGTGCGGCGCCTGCTACGAGGTCTGCCCCGTCGCCATCGACATCCCCGAGGTCCTCGTCCACCTGCGCGAACGGGTGGTCCAGGGCGGCCGGGTGACCCGCGACGGCATCCGCGTACGGATCCGCCCGGCGCACGGCCACACCGCGGAACGGGCCGCGATGCGGGCCGCCCGGCTGCTGCTCGACCACCCCGCCGCGCTCCGCGCCGGCGAACGCCTGCTGGCCCGCGCCCGCCGGCTGCGCCCGCGCCGGCTGCCGGGGCCCGGGCGGGCCTGGACCGACACCCGCGAACTGCCCGCCGTCCCCGCGGAGTCCTTCCGCGACTGGTGGGCCCGGGAACGGGAGGACAACCGATGAGCAGCAGGGACCGCATCCTGGCCCGCGTCCGGCGCGCGGTGGGGGAGCGCGGACCGGAGCCGGATCCGGGAATCCCCCGCGACTACCTGCGCGTCCACGGCGTCCGCACGCCCGCCGAGAGCGCCGACCTGCTCGCCGCCCACCTCACCGAATACCGGGCGAAGGTCCACCGCACCGACGAGGACGGACTGCCGATGCTGCTGATGCGGCTCCTCGCCGAGCGCGGCTCCGACACGGTCCTGATCCCGCCCGCCCTGCCCCCGCACTGGCTGTCGGCGGCGGACCCGACCCGGATCCACGACCGGGCCGTGTCCACCCCGGCCGAACTCGACCGCGTGGACAGCGTCGTGACCGGCTGCGCCCTGGCCATCGCCGAGACCGGCACCATCGTCCTCGACGGCGGCCCCGACCAGGGCCGGCGCCGCATCACGCTGGTCCCGGACCACCACATCTGCGTGGTCCGCGTGCCGGACCAGGTGGTGGACTCCGTACCGCAGGCACTGGAACGCCTCGACCCGGCCCGCCCCCTGACCTGGATCTCCGGCCCCTCCGCCACCAGCGACATCGAACTCGACCGGGTGGAGGGCGTACACGGCCCCCGCACCCTGGAAGTGGTGCTCCTCGGCGCACAATGAGGGCATGTCATCGCACATCGCCCTCACCGCGCTCCTGGTCCACGACTACGACGAGGCCATCGACTTCTACACCCGCGCCCTCGGCTTCGACCTCGCCGAGGACACCGGCCGCCCTGGGGGTACCTCCCAGCGGTAGCTGGGGGAGGCTCCCGCTGGGTCGTGGTCCGCCCGCCCGGCGCCAAGGAGGCCGCACTGCTGCTGGCCCGCGCCAAGGACGGAGCCCAGCGCTCCCGCGTCGGCGACCAGACCGGCGGCCGCGTCGGCTTCTTCCTGTACACCGACGACTTCGCCCGCGACCACGCCCGGATGGCCGCCGAGGGCGTCCGCTTCCTCGAGGAGCCGCGCCACGAGGCGTACGGCTCCGTCGCCGTCTTCGAGGACCTCTACGGAAACCGCTGGGACCTGCTCCAGCCCGCCTAGGGCCGCGACTAGGGCCGCGACCCGGGCGGCCCGCCGGGAGGGCTCGGCCGGCCGGCGAGCCCGGGGGCCTCGGCCGCCGCGTCGATGCGCTCCCCGGCCGCCACCCGGCCGGCCAGCGCCCGGGCCCATCGGACCAGGCCCGCCACGTCGATCCCGTAGGCGTCCTCCCGCCCGGCCAGGGCATCGGCCCCGCGCCGCAGCAGCCGGGCCCCGCCGACGGCGTTTCCGCGCGCGGAGTGCGTCAGACCCACCGCGAGCTGCGCGAGCCCGCGCCAGAGCGGGGCCGCCTCCTCGGGCCCCGACTTCCAGGCGTCCTCGAACACCTCGTGCGCGTGGAAGGGCATGCCCGAGTCCAGCAGTCGCTGCGCCTCCGCGACCGTCTCGCCGGGCGAGCGCACCACCCCCTCGGGCTGCCGCTCCACCCCGGCCGTCCCGTACGGCAGCGGCCGCCCCAGCCCGTCCCGGGGCCGCGCACTGCGCGCCCGCCCCTCGCCGTCCCTGTCCCGATCCCGATCCCGTGCGTTCACCACCTCATCTTCGCCATCTCCGGCGCCGCCGATTACCGGTGCATGAACACCCCTCGGCGTGGGGTAATGTTCTGCATGTGCCGCCGGGACGGGGGAAACCCCAGGTCGCAGGCACAACGGGACGTGGCGCAGCTTGGTAGCGCACTTGACTGGGGGTCAAGGGGTCGCAGGTTCAAATCCTGTCGTCCCGACTTTTCGAAGTCGCAGGTCGTGGGGCCGTTTCGGAGCAATCCGAAAC
>NZ_JBHXNP010000159.1:0-2746 GCF_042719495.1 Streptomyces sp. NPDC058525 | reverse complement strand
GGGGTTCTTGGGTCCCCACGAAAAAACCCTTGCCCCCCATTTTTTCCGCGCGGGCGGGGGGGGGCGTTTTCCCCCCCCACCCCCACCCCCCCCCACGGTCGTTTCCGGTTCAACGGCCGCGGGCCCCGTCCGCCGGAGCCCCCGCAGGACCTTCCCGCCCGCCGTTGCGGCCGTCGCCGCCGGAGGCGTATCCGCGCGGCTTCTGGGAAGGTGCAAGAACAGGACGGAAGGGTGATGAGGGATGGTTCCGGGAGCGGACAACGAGCGCTTCACCGTCGTGGTCCAGCACGTGGACGGAGCCGACGTCATCGAGCTGGCGGGAGAGCTGGACCACGACACGGCCCAGCCCCTGCGCGAGGCCCTCGACGCGGCGGTCGTGCGCGGCGGCCGGCTGCTGGTGGACCTGACGGGACTGGGGTTCTGCGATTCCACCGGGCTGAACGTGCTGCTGCACGGCAGACTCTCGGCCCTGGAGGCCGGCGGCAGCGTGGAGCTGGCCGGACTGCGGGGCTCGGTCGCCCGGATGTTCCGCATCACCGGCGCCGACGGGATCTTCCCCGTGTACGCCGATGTGGCGCAGGCACTGAACGGGACGGACGGCGGGACGGACGGTTCGCCGGCTTAGCACCACCGCGGCACGGGTGGTCGGGCACGGCCATAGGTCAGTACGGCTACTGCACGTCGACACATAGGAGTCGGAGCGTCATGGAACTGCGGGGGTCACCCGACCGGACCTGGTACCTGGTACTGGACGGGGCCACCGATGTCGTGACGCGCAGCCGGGACTTCGCGCGGCGGGCCCTGGCCGCGTGGCACTGGCTGCCGGCCGCGACGCAGGAGGAGCGGGACGCGGCCGACGACGTGCTCCTGCTGGTGTCCGAGGTGGTGGCCAACGCCTGTCTGCACGGCGGCGGGCCGGGCGCGCTGCTGCTGGACTGCGACGACGAGCGGCTGCGCATCGAGGTGACCGACGGGAACCCGGCGCCGCCGGTCCCGGTGCGGGCCGGGCCGGGCGCGCGGCCCGGGCAGCCCGGCGGACACGGGCTGCTGATCATGGACCGGCTGGCCCGCAGCTGGGGTTCCCGGCCGGGCCCGCACGGCAAGTGCGTCTGGCTGGAGGTGGCCGCTCCGGCCTGGGTCAGGAATCCAGGGCCGTGATGATCTCGTCCGTGGAGGCGACCTTGCCGATGCGCGGGAAGATCTTGCCGAAGGTGTGGGCGTGGGAGTCGGCGTCCAGGTCGGCGGTGGCGTCCTCGGCGAAGACCAGGTCGTAGCTGTGCTCCCAGGCCGTACGGGCGGTGGACTCGACCCCGGCGCTGGTGGAGATCCCGGCCAGGACGATGCGGTGGATGCCGCGCCGGCGCAGCTGGAGGTCCAGCTCGGTGCCGGTGAAGGCCCCCCAGTGGCGCTTGGTGACGACCACGTCCCCGAGCGCGGCGAGCTCGGCCGGGATCTCCGAGAACGCGGGCGGCGGGGCCGCGGCCGGGCCCGGTCGGTCCACATTGGCCGTGGGCAGGTCGCCGCTGTCGGGGGACCAGGCGACCCTGACCAGGACCACGGGAAGCCGGTGGGCGCGGAACGCCTCGGCGAGGGCGATGCCCTGCTTCAGGATGCCGGCCGAGGGCCTGGCCGTCGGCAGGCCCAGGATGCCGGTCTGCAGGTCGATGAGGACGAGGGCGGTGTCCTGGCCGAGGGCGAGGCGGTTCGGGTCGGGGGTCGGGTCGGCCATTGGGGTCTCCTTCGGGGTGCACACGGACACGGCGCCGGCACTGCACGGTGACCTTACCGATCACCGGTACCCCCGAAACGGAAAGAAGGGTGTGAAAGGGGGTGAATCCCGTCTTCTCCCGTCTTCTCCTGTCTTCTCCTGTCTTCTCCTGCCGCGCGGCAGCCCGCCCCGGACCGGCCCCCGCCCGGCCGCCGGCTCCCGTCCATACTGGCCGGTGTGAAGACCGAAGACGACACCGTCCTGCTCGCCGTCGAGGGCCGGACCGGGGTGATCACCCTCAACCGCCCCCGGGCCCTCAACGCGCTCACCCACGCCATGGTGCGGCGCATGGCCGGGGCCCTGGCGGCCTGGGAGCGGGACCCCGCCGTCCACCAGGTGCTCGTCCGCGGCGCCGGTGAGCGCGGTCTGTGCGCGGGCGGGGACATCCGGGCCATCCACGACGACGCCAAGGCCGGGACCACCGCCTCCGCGGAGTTCTGGCGCGACGAGTACCGCCTCAACGCCCGTATCGCCCGCTACCCCAAGCCGTACGTCGCCCTCATGGACGGCATCGTCATGGGCGGCGGAGTCGGGATCTCGGCCCACGGCGGGGTCCGCGTCGTGACCGAGCGCTCCCGCGTCGCCATGCCCGAGACCGGCATCGGCTTCGTCCCCGACGTCGGCGGGACCTGGCTGCTCGGCCGCTCGCCCGGCCGGCTCGGCACCCATCTCGCCCTGACCGGCGGGGCCGTGGGCGCCGCCGACGCCGTGCTGTGCGGACTCGCCGACCACTTCGTCCCCGCCGCACGGCTGCCGGAGCTGGCCGCCGCCCTCGCCGAGGCCCCCGTCCACGAGGTGCTGCCGCACTACACGGCCGAGCCCCCGCCCGGTGAACTCGCCGGCCGGCGGCCCTGGATCGACCACTGCTACGCGGCGGACACCGTCGAGGAGATCGTCGAGCGGCTGCTCGCCGACGGGGACCCGGCCGCGAAGGAGGCCGCCGAGACCGTCCTGGCCAAGTCCCCGACCGCGCTGAAG
>NZ_JBHXNP010000158.1:0-14235 GCF_042719495.1 Streptomyces sp. NPDC058525 | reverse complement strand
CCGCGGTCGGAGTGGAAGACGACCGGCGCTTGGGGTTGCCGTTGGTGGCAGGCGGCTTTGAGCGCGTCCGCGGCCAGCTGGGTGCCCAGGTGGTCGGAGGTGGCCCAGCCGATTACGCGGCGGGAGGCGATGTCGATCACGGTGGCCAGGTAGAGCCATCCCTCGCCGGTCGGGATGTAGGTGATGTCACCGCACCAGCGGGTGTCGACGGCTGCCGGGTCGGGCCGAAAGTCGCGTCGCACCAGGTCGGGGCGGGTTTGCGCGTCAGGGTCGGGCATGGTGGTGCGTTGTCCTCGCCGGCGGTGCCGGCCGGCCAGGCCGGCGGCCTGCATCAGGCGGGCGACCCTGCGCCGACCGCAGGCATGCCCGTTGCGCAGGAGTGCGGCGTGGACGCGCGGGGCTCCGTAGAGGCCCCGGGACTGCTTGTGGACCTCGGTGATCCGGGCACTCAGCTCGGCATCGCGGGCCGCCCGGGGACCGGGAGCAGCGGTTCGGCGGGCGTAGTAGGCGGACCGGGAGACCTTCATCAGCTCACACGCCCTCTTGACGTTGTGACCTGCCTGCTTCTCCGCCTCGATGAACGGGTCGACCGTCACCGGGTCCCCCTCGCGAAGAAAGCCGTGGCCCGCTTGAGGATCTCGATGTCCTCCCGCAGACGGCGGTTCTCCCGCCGCAACTCCGCCAGTTCCGCCCGCTCGTCCCGCTCCAGGTCCTTGTGCTGGTGGCTTTCGTCGGCCTGGGCCAGCCACAACCGCACGGCAGTCTCGGTCAGGTCGAAGTCCTTCACGACCTCGGGCACCGACCGATCACCCCGCAGGCACATCTCCACGATCTCGGCCTTGAAATCGGCCGTGAACTGCCGCCTGGGCCGCGGCTTCTTCTTCGGCATGTTCTCCATCATGGACACCCCTTCCCGGGCACGAGCCCAGATCTCGGATGTCCGCCAAACCGAAGCAACCTCACGCCACTGCCGCAACGCGACGATGGACTTGTGGGAGCTGTGCCAGCAGGCTGCGTACACCTTGCGCGCCAGCGGCTGGGGCAGCCGCAGCGGCACCTGCTTGGGAAACCCCCCGTCCCGTGAACCTGGCCAACGCCCGGAGAGCTCCGGCGACAGCCGTGGAAACAGCTCTCTGCATTGTGCGTTGGATACGGTCCCGGCCAAGGTGTCCCACCTCGACCACGAAGCCCAGCTCACCGACCTACGCAATGGCCGGCAGGTGTCCCCGATGGCGCGGCGAACCGAGTGCCTCGACACGTGCGAGCGCGCCTGCGTCATCGTCATCCAGCCCTCCCGAAGGCCGCAGGGCTGGAGGACGCCTGGTCTGGCTCGACCAGGTCAACGCCCCCGAGGCCGCTGCCGACATCGGTGTCTCGACGCGACGGCGAGACGCCGAGGACGGTTCGGGTTCTGGTACTTCGGGAGCGGGTGAAGTCGGCAACCAGGGGCAGGGGAACCGTTTCAGATGGCGGCTGTGACGACTTTCTGACACAGTCGAACTGCAAGTGCATTTCGTTGCCGCTTGCCTACCCCCTACCTGCGGGGCCCATCCGATCCTCAGGTTGTGTCAGAACCCGGAGGTGGGAGATGCGTCGAACGACAATTTCCGCAATCGCTATAACCGCAGTGCTATTTTCGTCAGCGAATGTATGTGACCCAGGGCCTGGTGCCGGGAGCCAGCCAGCGAAGAAGCTTCTGGCCGCGATCAACGAGAAGCGAGCCGAGGCAAATTGCCTTCCGGTGCAAGGCGATGACAAGTTGCGTGTTGCGCAGACCGCCACGTAGTTGACACCCATCAGAACCCGGTCGTCTACTCGCAGTCAGACCCTGACAAGCCGAACTACCGTGATCCCCACATCAGTTCAGACAATGTCACTGGTCCATTGAAACGAATTCAGAACGCGGGCTACTCGCCCATCGGCCGCTGAGGTGAAATCGCGTACGTGAATCTGAATGCTGGCACTGAGGACGCGGCAATCCAGAAGAACATGAACTTCTGGTGGAATGAGAGCCCGACACACAAAGCTGTCATCGCGACTTGTGACTTCACCCACGTCGGCGTAGGCCTGCTCTACCCCGGGGGTAAATGGTTCTCAGTGGTGGTTTGGGGTAGACACTGAAAGTGGGTACGGTATTGACGGCGGGCCAGCGCCAAATCGGGCGTTAGCGAGGTTTCGAATGAAGCTCAAACGCATACTGGCGGCCGCAATTCTCCTGAACTCTATCCCCTTCGCTGGGGTAACCGGGCCTGGCGCCGCCGCCACTACCCACTCTGTTGTAGTGACGGGCACAATGCGACTGCAAGAATATGACGACGTCGGTAGCGGAGCTTCTCGGAGTTACCCCTTTGAGAAATCGACCACTATAAGACATGGTGACAAGCCGGAGATCCTGAGAGTGGAATTTTGTGTGGGCGACGAGCTCAGGGGTGTCTTGGATGTACTGCTGCAACTCGACAGCTCTGACGTGATCCATGCCGGACCACACCTCAAAATGTACGAGGGAGACTCCTGTGAAAGTAGAGACCTGGACGCTGAAAAACAGTATCTGAACAGCAAGATCTCAGTGGGTGGATCTAGGGAATGGATTACCTCGCTAACAAACGACGAATTCATGTCTCTTGATTCGGTTTCGGCAAGTTACAGCGTCACCCACAACACACCTCCAAGGTCTCCCCAAACGGTTCGCGTCACAACCCCAAACATTGGAGCCCTTTGCACCTTTCTAGGGAAGCCTTGCAAGTCGAAGACTGTTACCGTGACTTGGAGCGATCTTGCACCCAATGAGACGGGTTACGAAGTCCTGAATGTGACATCCGGTCAAACGGTACGCCTTCCGCAGAATAGCGAGATTTCCATTTGGCCCGGCCTCGACCGGAACATCGAACAATGCTTCCGGGTTCGCGCCGTCAATGGCCTAGGGGTTTCCGACTGGTCGCCATCCGATTTTGTAATAAACCACGGCGGTCGGGTTTGCACGTAACGGTCCCGCACAGAGGGTGCTACATCAGCCCCACAATTGATCGACGTTCACGGGCACGGGATCGAAACTGGTGTAACCGGACCGCTGTCAATGATCCCCCCACCGCCCGACCACGTTGCGGAGGGAGCTGCGCGTTGCTGCAGCCCGGCCGCCGACCTTCATAAATGGTCAGGACGATGCCGACTTCGCAGGTGAATGCTGGCGAAGCGATCACCAAGATGCCCTGCGACTTCTCTCCCGCCCGGATGCGCTGCATGCTCACGGCGCAGCTCATCGCCGACGCCACCGAGGTGCTGTGCGGCCTTGGCTCGTACCAAGGAACTGGCGCGGAGGCGGCCCTTCTGGCCCAGGCCGGGCACCCCGATGCCGGCGCGCGGTGGCCGATGGGCTCGGCACGCACAGGGAGTCTGCGTATGTGTCCGATGAAGCCCGTGACGCACTCCTGGCGATGATGGCCGACGCTGACACGGACGTACGGATCGCGGCCTGCCGCAACGCCGGACATCAGGAACGCCGATCCCGCTCTGACCGACGCCGTGGTGGCCCTCCTCGACGACCCGGAGCGTCGGGTCCAGCTCGTCTCCGTGTACGGTCTAGCCCTCCACGATGACGAGCGGTGTGTGGCGGCGGCCCGCCTGGGCCCGCCAAGGGCCGGCTTCCGAGCCGAGGAGACGAGCTGCTTCGGAGCGGCGTGGTGGTACGAGTGGCGCCGCGACGGCAGTTGACGTTAGCCCGAGCCCGAGCCCGAGACCGATGCCAGGTGGCAGGTGGAAGGCGGCCCGGAGGGTGGGTTGGTGGATGGCTGCGATGAGGAGTTCATCGACCTCTGAGGCGCGTGCGAAGCGGTTGACGGTGCCGCGGCTGAGCGTGCGATCGCAGAAAGGCTGACGCCGCGTTCGATGCGCTCGTGGAATGCAGGTCGTGACCGCGCAGAGTTGGACATTCACGGACGGCCGCAGCCTCTGGTCGCCCGCACCCGCCAACGCCATGGTCCCGCAGCCAGGACGCGAAGGTTGCTGGGCCCCGGTCGGCTGCTCAGCGGCCTACGGCGCGACTTCGACGCAGCCCCGCGGGACTCTCCACACCGTGGAGCTTCGGTCAGGTCGAGGGCCGCGTCACCCGCGTCAAGCGCATGGCCTACGGCCGAGCCAACCTCGACCGGCTGTGCCCATGCGTACTCCTGGGCTCGTGACCGTGCGGCGTTCGAGATCCCCCACAGGGTCGAACTGTGTGAGCGTCCACAACACTGTTTCAGATGTGGGAGGTGAGGCCGCTGGCAGGGTCGTGGGAGATCAGCGTCGGTATCCCCGGGTCATACTGGACGACCTCGGCGGTCAGCAGGGCCTGTCGTTGACTGGTCGTCGCGACCTCCTTGAGAAACCGCAGCACAGCAGCAACCCCTGCTCCGTCGAGGATGTTATCGGGCCAGACGGAGAACTCGATCTCCTCCTCGAAGAGGGGCCAGGCGGAGAACCACACGGCGCCGAAGCGAGCCTGGAAGCAGAAACTGTGCTCCTGGCCCTCCGGTTCGTCTGCCCAGAAGCGGACGAGGTCGGCGACGGCGGGATGCACGGGATCGAGCCGGTGGTAGGCGTGCTCCACCTTGGTCTCGTCGGCTACAACACGCAGGTGTTCGAGGATCGCGATCCACTCGACGCGGGTCGTGTCGAGGACTCGGATGTCCCTCAGGCTGCCGTCGAGATAGAAGACCTCGCACATCCACGGCTCGGGCAGGCACCGCGCGCGGGTACCGCGCTCAGCGGCGTGGACGTCCTCATGCGTCAACTCGACCGGCCTCCTCGCGTTCGCCTCCCCCATGGCACCAGAGTAGGACGCCGCGGTATGGAAAGCCCTGCCCGGCCGGTTCGCCGGAGGCTGCCAGGTCTTGCGGCAGCACAAGATCCCCGACAGAGCCGAATTGGATGACCGCTGACAGGGATCGCTTGTCCGCTCGTCGGCACTGAAGCTGGCTCCCAGCGGACGCCTCAGGTTACGGACACCGGGCCGACCTCGGACGCCCTGAAGCGGGAGACATGAGACCTGTCGAACGGCTCTTCCAAATATCGCAACTATGATAGTTGGTGTAGGGTCCGGTGTTATGGAGCCGAGGACGTATTCGACGATCGACCTGCGGAAGCAGATGGGGCAGATCCTCGACCGGACACGTATTGCGGGTGAGCCGGCTGCGATTACCCGCAAGGGCAGGACGCTGGCCTACCTTGTCCCTGCCGAGTGGTTTGAGCATTACCAGCGGCTCACCCGTTCCGATGCCGTTCCGCCCGTCGGCGATGACAGTGAGGACGCGGCCTGAACAGGCTGCCCGCGCTACAGTAGAGCCCCCGTCATGACCGCGCAGCCCGTCCGCTTCGACGGCCCCGGCGACGACCGCCGCCGGCTGCCCCCGATGCCTGAACGCACCCCCCAGGCTCTGCGCCTGGCCATCCAGGACCACGCCCCGCACCTTCCGCCGGATTTCGAGGCGCACTGGCGGCGGGCGATCGGTGACACCTTCAACCTCACGTCCGTACCGGTCTTCCTGCACTTGTGGTGGACCCAGTACGCCATCGCGCGTGACCGCGTCCTCGAGGCGCGTCTCGCTGATCTCCAGGCTCGTGCGGCCAAGGAAGACGACCCGCGGGAGTCCAGCCGTCTGCTGGCCGGGTACAGCCGCCTGCGCGTGATCGCGGCCTCAGTGGAGCCCGGCGAGTGACCGGTGATCCTCATGAGGCGCGTCCGCCGTGGCAGATGGACTGGACGGCCGAGGCGCGCCTCACGTTCGATGCCATGCCCGCCGGCGGTCACCAGCTGGTCCTGGCGGCCCGCGCGGAGCTGATCACAGCCGTGAGCCCCTACTACCGCGGCATCGACGCCGATGCGCACCTGCCGCACTGGATCACTGTCCGGCCCCTGGCCTCTACCAGCCCAGGTGGCGAGTGCATCGCGGACCTCGCCGGCGGCCGCGGTTGGCTGGTCTTCACTTTCATCCGCCGCCACGCCGAGCCCCAGATCACCGTCACCGACGCCTTCTGGGCCTGACCACCAGCCGGGACCTGCCTGACCTGTGCGGTGACGCTGGCGGTGTGCGCGATCCCGACCCGTGCTGGATGACCCTGGGGCGACGCTGGACGATGCGACCCGGTCCTGCTTCGAGTCCTCGGTGCCGGCGGTGGCGGCGCGCTTCGGTTGGCAGGTCGAGGCGGCTGCGCCGGAGGACGAGTGCCCGGTGTGCGGGGCAGGGTGGTGCTGGCCAGTGGTGGCTGGGCGTCGTGCGGCTGGTGGCGGAAGTCCCGGCCACGCGGACTGACCGGCGGGCGTTCGTGGACATCACCGCCAGTCAGGCCCCATGCGATTCCGAGGCACGCGAGCAAGGCTGCGTGCCCGGCAACACGGACCGCAGCTTCCGGCTTGAGCACTGGGAGTACGACAGCGAGCGCATCGAGGGCTTCTCCTACGACGTCGGAGGAGTCCTCATGGCATCCGCTGGGGCCGCCGACGAGTCGGAGCCAGTGACCGTACTGACCCACTGGCAGCTCAGCCCCCGCCAGCTCGTCTGCCTCCGGGACAGCGAAGACCCCAACTGCAGCCAGGTCTTCGCGATTCACGACGTGCAGTATGGCGCGCTGCGGGAGCTCGCCTTCGCCCCGTCAAGACGGACCAGCCCCTTCGCATTGGGCTGGTTGCGGAATCGGCTGGCGAGGTGATCGGCGTGGCGGTGGGCACGGGTTTGAGCATGAAGCTCGAGGGTCTGTCGGTGTCCGAGCAGACCGTCATGCGCCGCATGACCTATCTGGACTTCCTGGCGGTGCGTGCTGGTCGCGGGGAAGGGCTGGGAAGCCGGCTGGCCGAGACTTTTCTCGACTGGTATCGCGCGAAGGGCTGCCGCGTCGCCCTGGCGGGCATCGCGCCCGGCTGCCCCCCGCTCATCAGTCTCCTTCTACCGGCACTGGGGCTGGCGGTGGGAGCGCCCGCCGCGGACCTGGGCGTCCAGATCGGCAGTGACCCTGTCGTGATCAACGAGAAGCCTGTGTGTACAGCCTGGCTCCCGCTGGTGCCCGAGGTATGCCCGTCTCTCGCGGTCGTGCCCGGCATCCTGGTGGTCACTGGCATCTTCGACTGACCGCGGCGCACCGGCCAGCGGCAGCGACACCTGCGTCCCCCCTGGTCGTCTGCGGAAATGTCCGGCTGAAGTGGCAGTTCAGCGGGGTGTGGGAACAGTTGCGCTGGTCCACGGCAGTGTGGTTCGGCGCCGGTGTCAGGGGGTGGTGGTGTCGGGGCAGATTATGGTGATCATGACGAGGTCGTCTGTGGGTTCGAGGTCGGGGTGTCGAGTTTTGAGGGTGGCGTCTGACATGGCTGCGCAGCCGTTGGCTTTTTCGTAGTGGAGGAAGGTCTCGCTGGTTTTGTCTGTTGGCTTCCATCCGTGAGTGGCTGTGTTTTTGTACCCCTGGGCGAGGGCTTGACGTGATGTCTCCTTGTCGTGGGTGCCTATGAGGTCGGCCATGTGGGGTGGTGCTAGTGGTCTTTCCGGGTTGGAGACATCGATGCCTGCAGAGGCCATGGCTTCTTTGAGCTCCGAGGTGGCCTCCTTCGTTGTCTTGAGTGGGGATGCCGACGCACGGCGGGAGGGAGTCACTGTCTTGCTGTCCGATGAGCCTTGTGCCTTGCTGCTGGCTGTGCCGCATCCAGCTGTAAGTCCCATGGCTATCAGGGCCGCTAGTGTTCTGATCTTCATCTTTTCCTCTACCTGCAAGTCACAGGTATTTCCCGTGCTCTGGGAGAGTTTCGCATGGGCCGCGATGGGGTGTTTGCGGAGGCTGCCCGGCCCGAGTGGGCAACCGGTCCAAAGGGCCGGTCCCGGGGGTCAGTGAACTCAGCCCAGCCCTGTGTCTTGGGATCGCCTTCGCCGACCGCCCATGACCGCGTCCTCCTGGTGGACCTCTGATGTCCTTGCGGGCGGACACCTGATTGCCTCGGGCAACAGCCTCGGCGCGTGCTACGCCTCCGAGGGCGTCCTGCCACACGCCGCGGATGTACCGCCGCCTGTCCTCACAGCTGGCCAAGGCCCGGCGCGAGGGCCGCTTCCCCGACCCGATCGACACCCTGCGGGGAGTCCACGTCCCGGCGGCCTGGTCGGACGTGGGCACGTTCCTGAGCGAGGCCCCGGCCTGGTTCCGCCTGGAGCGTACCGAAGGCCAGCAGCACGCCCTGTACGTCGCGGCCGAGGAGGACACGTTCCGGGAGCTGCTCACCGGCTGGCTCGCCTCTTTCGGCATTCCAGAGATCGGGCAGCGGATTCAACGGGTTGCCGGCGAAACGGGGAGCAGCGCTGCGTGCGGCTGCTGATCGCCACCGCACGGTGAGGGATTTCGTCGTCTCCGACTGGGACCAGAGCGGGGTCCACCTGTTCTCGGCGCTGGCCGAGGATGTCACGGTGTTCGCCGCTGTGGATGCCCCGGAAACGGAGGTCGTCTTCGAGCGCCTGGCCGTGACCGAGCAGCAGATCGCCGACTGCGGACTGCCCACCGCGCCGCCGAAGGCCAGTGATCGCCGTTCGTTCAGCGGCACCTCCACCACCCAGGCCGAGGCCATGCCGCCCTACGTCCTCGCAGCCGTGCTGCAGGCCGCGATCACCTCCCACCGTGACATGCGGGGCGTTCCGGGGGACCCGCTATTGGGCGGGCCGCTCAGCTCCCCATACATGGCTGGTGGTCACCGTCGGGCAACGGGCGGGACCGTTCACAGACACCCGGCCCGGTCGAGCGACACACTCGGCAAGCGAGACCCGGCACACCGGTTCAGTCGGCGTAAGGTGCGTATCCGAGGCTCTCCAAGAGACGGCGGCGTTCGTCTTCCTCACGCTCAAGGAGTGCTGCCAGGATTCCAGAATTCTGGAAGGAGGACGAGCGCTGTGGGGAGCTGAAACACCTCGATGGGACCTACGCGTCGTTGCGCTGCCAAGGCAGGAAGGTGGTGCAGGCAACATTGGTACATGCCTTGTACCTGATCATGCTGCCGTAACCGCCCAGGGCGTTGTAGCTGCTGTTCTCGTAGTAGTCCTTGTTGCACACGCCTACCTGGTCACGACCGAGGTCGTTGATGCACTGTCCGGTCCGGTAGGTCACCCACGCCCCGCTGGCGTCTCTTAGCTGGTTCTCCCACTGGACTGAGATGCGCCCCGAGTTGGTAGGCGATGTATGGACCTGCCAGACGTCGCCGTAGGGCTGGAAGCAGACCCAGCCATCGCTGTTGGGTGCGGAGAGGATGCCCGCGCACCCGACTTGTCCGGGAGAGGCGTAGTTGGTCTCCCAGGTTGCCGCGGCGGCCTCAGGTGTGCCGAGGTTGGTGGCGGCCATGAGCGCCACCGCAGAGGTCGCGAATGTCAGAGTGCGTTTCATGTACGGCATGGTTCCGCACTCTTTCGTGCTCTGAGGAGTACCAAATTGGCCACCCGACGGCCGCGGCCAGGCCCTCATTGGTGCCGTGCACGATCAGCTCCCTACTGGGATGAGGGGAATGCGGGCCGCCGGGAGCCCCGTCCGGCAGGATGCCGGTATGACAAACCGATACGGCGAGCCCATACGCACGGCGCGCGAGACGATGTGCCCAAAGTGCGGCCGGAACGCATGGATGATCCACATGCGCGTAGTCGGCGACGTCGACGTCCGCCGCTGTGAAGAGTGTGACGACGAGGTCGAACTCGACCTCTGGGTGTACGCGAAGCCGAGCGAGGTGACCCTGCCCGGCGCCGGGTGAGAGTCCGCGTCTAGCGTCCGGCGTCCCTGCCTGCCACCGGTCCCGAGGTCCGGAGATTGTCCTCACGGTGGAGCTGGTCCCGGCCGACGACGGCACCCTGGTGCGCCTGACGCAAGACAGCTTCTTCGCCGAGGCCTCCCTGAGGGAGAACGACGAAGCCTGGCTCCGGATCCCCCCGACGAGGTGCCCGTGGCGCAGCGGTGACCGCCGCCCCAGCCGACAGGCACGCGGGCGGGCGCCGGGTCTCCACACCAAGGAGACGCGGTCCGCAGGCTTGGCCGACCATGCCGGTCAGCTGCTGATCTCGTCCACGACCAGTCCGGCAACGTGGCCGCCCTCGAACGACGTCTAACCCAACTCGCCCGTGAGACCGCACCAGATGCCATGGTCGCGGGGGCATGCGAAGTCCTCGCCAGGATCCTCGGTCGTACTCGGTGGGGGCCAACCGCGTTGGCGAAGATCGCGAGAATCGAAAACCTGCTCGTCAGTGATCCCGGTCCTCTGCTAGGAAGGAGCGCCCGGCATACGGGTAACACACGCCATCCAAGGGGGGACTGGCATGAGCAGATCTATCACCGCCCATCACAGACGTGGCCGGACACGGGTCATCCGGCCGCTGACTGTTACGTCTCTGGTGCTCGGCCTGGTCGTAGTCGCACCGCAGACCGCTGCGACCGCAACGGAACCTGGGTCCACGCCCGAGGCCGCAGCCCTGCTCGACGCGGGGCGCGTCTATCTGCAGAACCGCGCCGATCTCGTGACGACCTCCGCCAACACGGCTCGTGTCGCGCGTGTTCAGGCGGCGATGACGGCTCCCATGGCCGCGGGACTCCAGCAGGAATCAGCCGCCCTCGCTGAGCGCGGTGCTCTTCTGGAATCCGTGAACGGGGGCTACCGCGCGGCAGAGGTCTCTGTGACCCCCGAGCACGTCTACGTCAACGGCAACCAAGCCGTCGTGGACCTCGTCGAGGACACCAAGCTGTACTTCCCCACGGTCGCGCCCGGTGAGCCGGAGTATGAGGAGTACAGCCTCCCTCACACCCTCACCTACACCCGGGACTCGGCCTCGGGGACATGGCTGCTCAACAAGGACGTACCAAAGATCGACTCGAATGGGCCGGCACCCACGACCCAGTTCACCGAGCCGGCGCCTCTCCCGTTCAAGGAGCCGCCGTTCAAGCCGAATCCGGCTGAGCAGGGTCCCAATCCGCCGGAGCCCCCGCAGCCTGAACCGCCCAAGGTCGCGCCGCCGGCCTCGACGACTGGCGGCCCGGCCTCCGGGACGGAGCCGAAGGGCCTGGCGGGGGCCGGCGCACCCGCACCGGTGAGTGCGGCTGCTTCGTACAACTACACCGCGATGGCCAACTACGCGGACCGGTACTGGCGCACCCCGAACAGCAGCTACCGCACTTACTCCAGCGACTGCACGAACTTCATCTCCCAGGCGATGAGGGCCGGCGGCTGGGGTACCACTTCCGGCAGCGCGTCCAGCCGCGCGGACAACAGGAAGTGGTTTTACGGAAGCTTCTCGTGGACCACGAGCTACACCTGGGCCGGCGCGGAGAACTGGTGGTGGTTCGCCAGCCGCCATTCCGGCCGCACCTACATGCTGAACAGCCCGTGGAGCCTCGGCATGGCCGACGTCCTCCAGGCGGACTGGGACCGCAATGACGTCGTCGACCATACGATGATCGTCACCGCTGTGGGAGGGGGCGAGCGATACCTCACCTACCGGTCGAACAGCACCCACAACAGGAAGCTGAGCTCTCTACTGGCCGCCAACCCGCACGCGTGGTTCTATCCCCACCGGACGTGAGCGACGGGCCTGAGGAGAGATCATGACGTCACGGGCAATCAGAGGACTGGGCCTGGCGACAGCCGGTGCTCTTCTCGGCGTACTGGCGATCGCTTGCACAGGCGACCGCAGCCCGACAACCGGGGCCGGCTCCGAACGAGGGGCTGTGGACGCCTATGTGGCCGCACTCAACTCGAAAGACATCGAGGCATTGAGTGGGCTGGCAACACCGGGCAACGACGCGGACGCCGAAGTGGCCGATCGCGTCGGGCGGCTGGGCGGACGGCAGATGGAAGTCGCGAAGATGGAGCTGCGGCACGAGTTCGGACCCGAATTCGCCACGGCCCACCTGTCCCTCCGCGCCCAGGACGGCACGACTCAAGAGGAAATTCTTGGCTTGAGCCGTCACGATGGCCGCTGGTACGTCACCATGGGGCAGAACCCCAACCCAAGCAAAACACCGGCATCAACAGCTCGCCCCTAGACAGTGGGGTAGTGCAGGACTCATGCTGCGCCGTCTCGGCGGGCGCCAGGAGCCGGGCAAAGGCCGTGAGGAGCAGGAGCGCTCGCGGCGCCCCGGTCAGGACCCGGTTCACCCCGAAATCGGGCAGCCCTCCCGGGGCCAGAACGCCGACGAAGCCGAGCGGCGCCGCGAGGAAGGCCGGTTGCGTGCAGAGCGCGACCTGCGCGACGAGGACCTCTGACAAGAAGCGCACCACCCCACGTAGGCAGTGCCCGGCCGGTCTGGCACTCACCCGGCCGTGCACTGTCATGACTCCGCCCACCGCCGACCGGTAGGCCCGCCCCGCCGATCGGCGGAAGTCGCACCGCGCAGTGCAACCCGGTCGGTCGCTCTGTTCTCTGCCGGCGAACCAAGAGGGTGGGCCCCGGGTGCCGAGGATCCTCGGCTCACGCTCAGCTGTCCGCCCCTCGGGGCCCCAGAATTTCCCGCAGCCATACCCCGGCCCAGGCGGCTCGCCGTACAGCCGGGATCACCTTCCGTGCGGAGGCCCAGCCAGGAGGAAAGGCCGCCGCGTGAACGGAACGGTCGGCTTGTCCAGGGACGAGAGGGGCGACGATCATTTGGCCATGAGACCGGACGTCCAGACATTCGTTGGTGACGGACTGCTTCCCAACTGGGACGCGAGCGAGGAAGAACTCGACAGGCGCGACCAGCAGCTGGCAGCGATCTCCCGGCCGGTCACACCCGAAGAGGCCGCAGCGTTGGCCACGTGTTTCGGTTCCGACGACTGTTACGGAGTTGCCTGGCCGCTGGTGCACCTCATCGAGACGGCCCCCGGCCCGGTGCCGAGGCTGGAGGATCCGGGTCCAGAGGCGGGTGACTGGGCCGAGGTTCTGCGGGAGCGATGGGGCGGCGAACACCCCACGACTTGACGGATAACTGAATGAGGTGTCTTTCCCACGCAGTAGCCATGGGAAGAGGAACTCCTCACTGCGCGGCCTGGCGGCGAGGTCGAGACGCTAACGAAGTCCGTCGCCTACGTTCCCGCTCGCCCGGTCCCGTGACCGAGTCTCCATCGTGGAGGCGGCACGCGCCCGGGCATAGAGGACGAACACCATGACGTACATCGAAGACGGCCTGTGCGTACGGAACGGCTTCGCCGAAGGCCCGCTCGCCGATGCAGCGCTGGACCGTGCAGCCCGCGCCGGGCAGCTCCTGGACAAGCTGCAGGAGCGTCCGGAGACGATGACGGACGCGGAGCTCCGCGATGGGGTCAACCGCGCTCTGCGGTGTTTCATGCAGCGCCAGCCGCATGCCGACCAGGTCTTCGGTATTGCCCAGCAGATCCGTTGCGGGGTGCGCGTCGATTGGCTCGTGGCCGACCGGCTCGTCTGTGCCTGAAGTTCGCTGCCCCGCTTGGGGAGTGAGGGGCCCCTGGCCGGGCGGAGGCTGGGGGCCCCTCAGCGCGCTCCGCGGGGGGACGGATCGTGCACGCCCACGGACAACGACACCGGCGTCGGCCGGACACGGTTCCCGCCACAGGGCCCGCTGCAACGCGACAGTCGAAGGGGGAAGAGGCCAGGAGCGAGGACGGTGCGGCCGGAGGCCGCGCCAACGCCATGCGTGGGCTAGGGTCTGTTGCGAAAGTGGATCTTGTTCGTTCATGATCACGTCTTGTGGGACGTGGAGATCTGACGAACGGCCAGTGGGCCCGGCTTGAGCCGCTGCTGCCGCAGGGCATCAAGCCGGGCCGTCCGCAGGTGTGGACGCGGCGGCAGTTGATAGACGGCATACGGTGGCGGACCCGAACAGGCGCTCCATGGCGCGATGTGCCGGAACGCTATGGGCCGTGGGACCGGGTCTATGACCTCTTCCGCCGCTGGCAGCGGGACGGGACCTGGGCCCAGATCCTCACCCGGCTCCAGGCCGAGGCAGACGCGAAGGGCCTGATCACCTGGGACGTGAACGTCGACTCCACCGTCTGCCGGGCTCACCAGCACGCCGCCGGAGCGGCGAAAAGGGGGACCTCCAGAAGGAGCCGCCCGGCGGCGTCTTCGTCGAGCCGGCCGACCACGGCCTCGGACGCTCCCGCGGCGGGCTGACCAGCAAAATCCACCTCGCTGTCGAGCAGGGGCAGAAGCCGCTGTCAGTAGTGATCACGGCAGGGCAGAGGGGTGATTCTCCGCAGTTCGAGCCGGTCCTGGAAGCGATCCGGGTGCCCCGGCTCGGCCTGGGCAGGCC